>JAYYHM010000517.1:0-6172 GCA_036148415.1 Planctomycetota bacterium | reverse complement strand
GCTCAGATGGCTTTGCTGGAGGATTTTTGATCAATCCATTGGCTTTGATGCGCTCTTGAATGAAGTAGTCAATGGATTGGCTGTCTTGCTCGATATCTTCAGGGACTATTGGCTTCTGAGGCGTGGTAAACGCCCAAGGTCTTTCAATGGTGGCACCCAGCTGAAGCCATTTTTCAATAGTCCTTTTCTGATTGCTGGTGAGAGGTTTCTGAAATTCAGGGGGAGGCATCAGGATGTCAGAATCTTCTGAGTGAATTCGGTCGAGAATAAAGCCTCTATCGTCGTCCTCCTCGGACAGTATCGATCGTAAACCCTCGGTCGTATCCAGCCTGAGGTCCGCTTTACGGTCATGCTCATCGGGTCCATGACATGCAAAACAATGATCAGAAAGAATGGGTCTAATCTCTCGATTGAAATCGGTACCCGTTTGCTCCGTTGATTCGGCCGAGACACCCTCCCAATTCGAAGCTACAAAGATGACAAACAACGGAAGGGAGGTCGAGAAGATTCGATAGAGCGGATTCGATGGAGTTATCATGATGGAGCAACGCACTCGAGATCATTTGGATATGGGAGAAGTCTATTTTAGTTTACCGCGGCACGATGGCGACTCAAAACAGCGGTTTAATCGATTCAGGATCTGCCCCAGCCCCCTCCTCCGGGAGTTTCAATCACCAATCGATCACCTGGCATCACCGTTCTGGAAACCCGAAAATCTAACATTTCAGCGTTGCCATTCTCGTGGATGAGGTGATTTTGACCGGCTGCCCCTGGTAAACCATTTTTCATGCCATAAGGCTCGGTAGTGCGTCGTGATGTGATGAGAGAGAGTACGAGAGGTTAAAGGAATTAAAATTCTCGAATGACTCCATTTCCTCCGCGAAAAACGCCACCACCTCCACTTCCGGTGCGAATGGCAAATTGGACTAACCGAACGGGTAGGCGACTCTCCAAGATTTCTGGATCAGTGATTCGTGTATTAGTCATATGGGTATGTACACCATCGGCTCCATTCCCGTGGCTTGTGGCACCACTACCTCCAGCAATTGTTTCATAGTACCCAAAATGCTTATTTCCTAAGAGCAAATTATTCATCGTGCCCTGAGATGCCGCTGCTGCTTGAAGTGCACCCAGTAGAACATCCGTAACCCGCTGACTCGTCTCGACATTTCCAGCCACTACCGCGGCACACTGTCGAGGGTCAGTGTGATGTGGGGGATCAAGCAAACCGGATGGGATGATTATTTTAATATCGCGGAGGGCTCCTTCGCACAGCGGAAGTTCGGATCCAGCGAGGCATCGAATCACGTAGAGTACCGCAGCGGTAACAATCGCAGGGGTCGCATTGAACCCATTGGGATGTGCAGGTCCGGTTTCAAACTCGATCGTTAGTCCTCCAGCTTCCCTTCTTAAGATCACTCCGATCGCGGTTCCATCGTCGAGGCAGTCTTTGAATTGAAGCGGTTCTTTGGGTAGCGTTCTTATCCAATGTTCAACCGTATTACCTGAGACCTCCAAAAGTTGATCCATGATGGAATGTAATCGCCCCTTGGTATAGATCTTCGATAACTCTCGGAGTGATTTGACCCCGAAGAGGCCAGCAGCTCGTTGAGCGTCAATATCAGCAAGGTTTTCGTCGGGGCAACGCGACGGGTATTCTCCAGAGGATAATTGTTGGCGAAGTTCCACACGTTTCTGGATGCCGTTCCTTACCAGTGGAAAGTCTTGTATCAGAACACCCTCTTCCGCGAGACAGGTTGCATGAGGTGGCATCGAACCTGGTGAGATTCCGCCAATTTCGGCATGATGAGCTCGCGAAGCGATAAAAAAGTCTGGCTTGCCTTCTTTTTTCTGATCACAGAAAACGGGAGTCACCGCGGTGACATCGGGTAGGTGTGAACCACCAGAAAATGGATCATTACTCAGGTAACAGTCACCTGAATACATTTGGGGATAAGTATCTATCAGATGCCGTACTGTGTGTCCCATTGCACCGAGATGTACCGGTACGTGTGGAGCATTGGCGACCAAGACACCATCGGAATTAAAGATGGCGCAACTGTAATCACGGCGCTCTTTGATGTTGACACTTACTGAAGTCCGACGAAGAACCTCTCCCATTGCATCGGCAATGCCCTGCAGGCGTCTGGAAATCACCTCGAGAAGAATTGCATCATCTCGATCTGCGGCAGGAAATGGATCGCCTTGTCGCTCGATCTTTTTGTGATGGAAATTTGCTTGGCCACTTGATGACCGTTCACCAATCTTGTTTTTTTCATCATTGATTTGATGAGAATCAGCTGCATATTGTTTTGTGGCGGTAATGATCCCGGCTCCACTTGCGGTCGCAGTCCAGCCGGGTTCGAGTACTAATGTCGAGTGTGGTCCTGCAATTAATGCTGGCCCAGTGATCACTTGGTCAGGATGGATTTCACTTCGATCCCACTGTTGAGCGTCCAACCATTTTCCACCATGCCAGAGTTTCGTTGGAGCTTTCTCTTGAGGTGGAACAGATTTCTGAAAATGATTTTCGTTTTCACCCGTTCTCCGATATCCATGCTTCAGTTGATCTCCGGATAGATTGTGCAATATCGACTTTTCAGCAGCAGTGGCTTCACATCGTATAGCGACTAATTCAATGGGGTGATCCTTTCGACAGTAGCCAAAGGTCTCTTGGTGGGTCTCATGAAATCGATTAGCCAGTGAATTCTGGGGCTCGAGTTCAATGGTTAACGGAGCTTCTGTCCCGCTGTAACGCATGTCAATTTCAAATCGACAATCAATCATGCGATCAGCTTCCTGTTCATGTGTCAGCTTTGCACTAGCCGAGCGTTTTGCCGCATTTTTGGGTTCATCAATTCTTAATTTGGATGATCCATCCCAGATTTGATAGATCCCGTTCGCTGCAAGGCAACCCAACTTTGCGATACCGATACCAAGTGCGCTGAGCAGGCCGGAGTCGGGATGATCAATGATGGTTTTTATTTCGAGTGTGTCAGCGATACGACACAAGTGCTGTCCTGCTGCTCCACCAAAGCCTGCTAAAGCCATTTCTCTTACATCTGAACCTTGAGCGGTGGTGGCAGTTCGCACCGCTTCGGCCATGTGTGTGATTGCAATATCAAAGAAGCCCTCGGCCAGCTCTTCCATTGATAGAGTTTTGGAGGGGGTCAATTTTTTCGATTGTTGCGTGAGTTTCTTTTTTGCAGCGATGATATCGAGTGGAAATGGGAAGCGATCAGTCGGTATGCGTCCGAGTAATAAATTCACATCGGTTATCGTTAGAGGACCACCCTTGCCATAGCAAGCGGGTCCAGGTTCCGATCCAGCGCTCTGAGGGCCGACCGTAAGACGCCCCATCTTACTGATCCCGCAGATCGAACCGCCGCCCGCTGCGACGGTCTCGATATCCATCATGGGGTTCATGACGCGGATGCCAGCAATTTGGGATTCGTAACGCCTACCCACTTGCCCTTCGAATCGGCTGACATCCGTACTAGTGCCACCCATATCAAGCCCAACTACTTTGGAGTGACCTGTTTTCATCGCAAGGTCTCCGAGGGCGACTACACCACCTGCGGGTCCGGAAAGAATACTGTCTTTCCCGTGGAAAGCACCGGGTTCAACTAGATTGCCATTACTAGTCATCAATTGAAGTCTGCAGCGATCAACTCCTCCAAATTGCTGCCACACTCTGCCAAGATAACGACTGAGTATTGGATTTAGGTAAGCGTCGAGAGTGGTGGTTTCTGTCCTTGCAACGTATTTGATTAAGGGAGCAACTTCAGTAGAAAGAGAGATATCCTTGATGCCACATCGCTGAGCAATCGTCGCAATTCGTTGTTCGTGTTCGGGATTCAAGTGGCTGTGCAATAAACAAATTGCGACAGCGTCGATGCCTCGGTCAACGGCGAGCGCAAGATCACTCTCAATCTGTTTTTCATTGATTGTCTTTAATATCTCCCCAGTGGCGTCCAATCGTTCATCTATCTCGATGACGTACCCGGTTAGTGGATCTGGTTTTTGAATCTGAAGTGCGAACAGGTCGGGACGATCCTGTTCACCGATTGCCAAGAGATCACCGAAACCCTTGGTGACCAACAATGCCATTTTTGCCCCGGCACGGGTCAAGAGAGCATTAGTGCCCTTGGTCGTTCCAAGCCGCACATCGAGTTCTGGAAGAGGGTCGAGTAGAGGGATACCTAGCAAAAGGTGTGTCGCTAAAACCGGAGCTTCAAGCTGCGCATCGATCTCAAAATTCAGGTCACCAGAGAGATCCGTAACCACTGAGGGATTAGCGTTCTCAACTCCAATGGATTCACTGCTCTGTTGATTAATTTTACCCAGATCAATGGTGTGACCCGTTTTGTCACTGAGGATTGCATTCGCACCATTCCAGAAATTAGGAATGTCCGCTCCGGGGAAAGGTTCAAGCGAGAATTGGTGATCACCTAGGTACGATCGAACTTTGGTCCGAGCAAGACCGCTACTCAGTACTTTGATTTCATGGCGTTGGTGATTTGCTAGAACAAAGCAATCGGTAAATGTACCGCCTATATCTGCCCAAACACGGATGATTTCTTGGTTTCGAGGTTGAGCGGGGGACATGAAATGATTGACGATTAATGATTGAATAACGCGAGACTTTCTTCGGCCGCTGTAGGGTCGATCAGTGCGACAACGATGTCACCAGGTTCTAGGCGATCATCGGCTTGTGGAACCCGGAGAAATCCGTCCCTTTCCACGGCGGCGATTAAGCATCGTCCAGCAAGTGGTAATTCGGCGAGCGTAGCCTTTGTGATTGCTGCATCAGGAAGAACTTCTAGTTCGAAGACCCCGATTGCGCCGTTGGGTAGTCGACGTTGACTAATCACAGCACCCTCATTCAAGTAGCCCAGAATTTGGCGAGCAGTCACATCCCTTTCACTCACTGCATGATCGATTCCGAGTTTGCCAACAACGTTCGCATAATCGGGTCGACCCACAACGCACATGACGCGAGCAGCACCCAATTCTCTCGCCTCCACGCCTGCCATGATGTTGCTCTCATCATTGCCCGTGCAGGCCACGAAGTAGTCAACTGTTCCGGCTCCCTCGTCCTCGAGGATCGTGCGGCGGTTAGCGTCAGCATGGATAATTGTTACTTTGGGAAGCAAGCGAGACAGCCGATCACAGCGATCAGGATCGGCTTCTAGCATCACGATCCTGTAGTCGCGTCGAGCTAGGGATTCTGCGAGGTGGTATCCCGTCTCACCGCCACCGGCAATCATCACTCTCTGTTGAGCACTTCGGTCTTTTGAAAGAGTGAAAAATTCGCGACTTTTTGCGACAGACTCGGGATTTCCGATCAGGCTGACGCGATCCTTACCGTGAAGTTCATCTTCTCCGCTGGCGATCCACATTCTGCCATCTCGAGCTATGGAGCCGATGCGTACTGAGGCAGGCAAAGAAAGGTCTCTCAATTTGTGTTCTGCCGCGGATGAGCGCGCATCGACCTCGACTTCGTAAACCTCAAGTTGGCCGCGAGCAAAATGCTCCAACGGAATTGCATCTGGATTACGAATTGCGCGTGCCAATTCAAAAGCAGATAGCTGTTCCAAGCTTAGCAAGCTGTCGATGTTGAAATGTCGTTGGTAATCAAATGTACTGAGATCCTGGAAGGCGGGTGCGTAGACCCTTGCAATACTTCTTCTCGCTCCGAGTGCTTTTGCCATGCTTGCGGCGAGGATATTAACTTCATCGTCTCCTGTGACCGCCAGGCAAACATCTGCGGCACACACATCTGCTTGGAACAAGACGGTGCTACGTGCTGCGCTTCCGACAATTGCGCGTACATCGAGCTCACCGTTGATTTGTGCGACATTTTCCTGATCAGTGTCGACTACGGTAACGCTATGGCCGCGGCGGCAGAGAATATCCGAAACCCATCGACCTACCGTCCCAGCACCTAAAGTCAGAACTTGCATATTCCCTGGTTCTTTCGATCTGATGCTGCCGATGTCAGTGGGCAGCGGTGGAATCCTCTGTGAGTGCTCTGATCCATTATCAGTGCAAAACCGAGATCATCTGGCAAGCAACAATCCAAAGTCACGCGATTAAGCCAATAACATACAGGACGATAAAGATCACACCCATAAAACCAGTGATCCATTTACCAGTTTGCCACGCGTGA
>JAYYHM010000516.1:0-3867 GCA_036148415.1 Planctomycetota bacterium | reverse complement strand
GAATGGTGACGCATGGATGGATTACTTGAAACTATCCGCGATCGTCGTTGTGCTTGAAAAAGAGGGTTCGGATTCAGAACTCGCGAAGGAGGCTGTGATACTGAAGGACAGGCTGATTGGCACTGTGCCAGGCTTAGAGTTAACCGTTTTAACCGATCTTAGGAATGAACTAGACACCTTAATTGTTGCTCTGCGTTTTAAAGATCTAGAGTCTTCCGTCAAAATGTTAGATGCACAGTTAGTGGCATTGGGAAAACTGATCGGAACGGTTGATGATGTCCCCACGCCAGATCAATTCAGTGCGATTTCACTCCGAGTGGATTTGCTTGCCTCGACTAATCAAGCTCCTGCCCTGATCGAGGCATTGAGAGGTGCATTTGGTACACCTAACGTCACTGTCCGGGTCAGCGGTGATTTTATATCTCGTGTTCTTAGCAGAAGTATCTCACGCACTGAGCCTGTAAAAGATGAGATCCTGGGTACAAAACTGACGGGAACGGCAGTCATGACCGGGAAAGTATCAGCCAGTCTGATTCCATCAGAGGTGGATGCTCAACTTATGGTTAACCTCACCGGTACCGTTGAAACAAGCAATGACGGTGTGAATGGACCTGTTCGTCTCAAAAGTGAGAGTGTAGGTGAGGTTGATCTCAAGCGTACCATTACCCTGAGTGAAGCAGGGATAGACTTCAGCAAAACTAACAGTGATGTGAGTCTCACCACAAAGATTACGAACATGACGGCCAAATCAGATTTGGCTTTACGCGTCGGTAAAAAACAGTCTGTCAAGAAAAAACCACAAGCGGACCGGATTGCAAGAGAGAAGTTAAGAATCCGAGTGACTGAGCAGTTTGAGTCCGAAATGGATGGGCTCCAAGCTGAGGCATCGTCAAGGTTTTTAGGCGAAGCCAAGCCGGTCCTCGATCGATTGGCTCTTAGTCCTCCTCAGCAGCAGTGGAGCAGCCGTGAGGATCTTCTTGCTTTGGATGTGACCTTTCGTTCACCCTCGCAACTTAGCGCGATCAATCAAGCAACCGACTTTGAAAATTCGTTTTCATTCGCAGCGCAGGTACATGAGTCGGTGATCGCCAATGCCTTCGCAACAATATTGGCTGGTCGAACACTCGATAAAGATCGACTTAACGAGTTACTCGAGAACGCTGGAGCACCCACGCCGGAAAATGAAGATGAGGAGGAGTCATCCTTTGAGATCACTTTTTCTCGCTCAAGACCCGTTATTTTCGAGGCACGCGATGGAAAGTTGAAAGTCGGCATACGCGGCACCCGATTTGCTCAAGGTGATCGTAAACCGCTAAATAAGGCGATGGAAATTACTGCCAGCTACGAAGTGGTTACATCAGAAGGCGGAAGCGAAGCTATCCAGCGAGTTGGTGATGTCGAAGTGTCTTTTCCGAGGGAAAGACTTTCAATCAGAGATGCCGGTCTCAAACCCATCATTCAAAAAGAGTTTTCCAAAATCTTTCCGGCGGTTATCCTCGAAAAGCGCATTCAGATCGCAGAGGATGCGGAGATCGAAACTTTGAGAGGCAGTGAATTTAGTTGCTCCGAGATCAAAGCCAACCTGGGGTGGTTATCCATTGCCTTCCAAGAGCAGGCTAAATAGTGCTATGCCAGACACAGAACTTGCTTGCTACTTTGATTTGAATTGAGATGGGTCTTCATGCTGCGATGACCGAATTTTAGTCGACATATTTAGGTTTCAGAGGCGGGGACTGATGGTCTTGGGCGCGTCCACTCACGTACCAGTTCCCATCCCAAAAGAACCTTAGTAGCAGTTCTTGATCTCGACTGATCCCGATGCGTCGAGTAGCAGTAATTTTTGGAGATTGAACAGGGTGGTTCGTGATTCTGAATTCCTTCGACTTTCCAAGGTAATGACCGTTGTGCTGTTTGTGGATAGATAAAGCTTTGCACAAGCACCCAGGTCCGCGTGTTAGCTGACGTATGCTCTTTACGGGTCGATTGACGAGCATTAAATCAATTCCCCATATGGGTTCTATCGCTCGAATGAGTACGGCGCAACCTGTGTCCTTTTGCTCGGTTACGATATTGAAACAGAAGTGATTGTGTATGGGGTAGACGTAGATCGTGCCAGCGGAACCGAACATCTGGGAATTACCAGCAGTGAGCCCCCGGTGACTATGACTAGCCTTATCGCCCGCTCCTAGATAGGCTTCCGTTTCAACAATTATTCCACCGATCCATCGATGATCTAATCGGCGCAGGAGGATTTTGCCAACCAGTTCCCGAGCGACAATGTCAGTTTTGCGTTGGAAGAACTCAGTATTAAGGCAATCCGTTTTTTGGGGTAACTTCATGATGCAAAATGAATTCAGAGTCATTCGGGCACGTTGGATTGTACCCGTCTCCTCGCCACCGGTTAAAAATGGTTGGATTCGATACGGTACAAGCAAGATTCAAGAGATCGGCTCGGGGGAGCCTCCCGCGGATGCTGTGGATTTAGGTGATGTAGCTATACTACCGCGATTGATCAATTCACACACTCACCTTGAGTTTTCAGACCATGAATCTCCGGTGGGTTCGCCCGGTGTCAGCTTTTCGGAATGGATTAAATTAGTGATTGCCTCACGAGGGCTTTCAAACCCCGATAGCCTGTTGTCGTCAGTTACAAGTGGGATCAATGAGTTGTGGGAAACAGGGACAATTTTAGCGGGCGATATTGCAACACCACCTCTCCACTACCCAGCATTGAAGGATCAGCCTGAGCTGGTCTCTTTTGCTGAGGTTCTAGGACTCCAATCTGATCGATTTACCGATCGCTTCCAGGCAGCAATTGAACATGTTGATCGTCTCGAAACGGGAGCGTACAGCCCGCATGCGCCGTACTCCATTTCGCGAGATGGATTTGAGAACGTGATTAAGCAGGCTTTGGTAAAGAAGCGACCCGTGGCCATGCATATCGCTGAGTCGCCCGAAGAACGTGAGCTGCTTACCAGCGGCACCGGACCCTTGGCGGAGCTCCTAGATACAATGAACTTATCACCACTGGAACATTATCCCTGGCGTGGAGAACCGTTTAGGGTATTGATCGACGGTTTGGGTCAACTCACTAGTGGTTTCTTGATTCATGGAAATGATTTAACAGCTGATGAGATTGAGTATTTGACGCGCTATCCCAGGCTAACAGTGGTCTACTGCCCTCGAACACATGATTTTTTTCGTTTCGCAAAGCATCCTGTGGACAAGATGGTAAAAGCTGGAATTCGAGTAGCTTTGGGAACCGATTCACGGGCGAGTAATCCAGATTTGAATTTGTGGAGAGAAGTCCAATATCTCTTGAATCATAGGCAGGAGATTCCACCGGAGGAGGTACTCGCGATGGTAACTTCTGTGCCGGCTGATGCCTTCCAGAGAGCTTGTCCATCACTGCGGCCGAGTGGACAGCTCAGAGCAGGATTTCGCTCGGACTTTGGAGTGGTTGAAACCCATGCCACTGAAAGCGAGCAACTTTGGAGAGATCTAAGTACTCACCCCTACTGCATCCCAGCACTGATTTAGCCGGTATTCATGCCAACCTGCAGCCCATCTGGTGCATAGATGCTCCGTCCACCGTCGACCACGATAAAAGTGCCGTTGACAAAATCGTTCTCACAAAGAAATTGTGATGCATGAGCGATATGTTCTGCGGTGCCCACACGTTTCACGAGAGTACTGTTAGCAATTTGATCTCGCTGTTCCTCATTGACCTTGTCTGTCAGTAGAACTGGACCGGGTTTGATGCAGTTGACTCGGATTCGTGGATTCCGATTACCAAGTTCTACAGCAAGGGAACGCGTCATCACGTCTACTCCCCCTTTGCTTGGGAAGTAAGCTGCGTGATCGAGA
>JAYYHM010000515.1:0-5514 GCA_036148415.1 Planctomycetota bacterium | reverse complement strand
GCTATTATCCAGATCGTGGCAGGTCATGCATTTCTTCTTGGCTTGGCTAAGAGGTAGCTGCATGCTCAGTCTTAATGCATCACGTTCAGCGGTACCGAATGTGGAATCAGGTAACTCGGCCGCAACGTGATCAGAACCTGGACCATGGCAGTTCTCGCAACCGTTGCCGGTCAGGTGTTTTGAAGCTTCCAGCGAAAGGTAACCCGAGAGATAAGGGTAGTATTCCTGAGGATTCCATCCCGTCGAGTGACAGCTCAAACACTCTGGATCGAAGTGTCTCGCGATATCGCCTCTCTCCGCAGGAGGTTTGACTAGATGATCGGTTGCAAGGAAATGCGGTGTACTTTTCCAGATATCAAACGCAGTGGTGTGACATTCGCCACATTTTTCTGAGCCAACAAATTTCTGTCCCGACGGATGCGGGATTCCCGGAAGCAATCCTAGACCCTCCAGACCGATATCTTTTAATTGATCTTGGTACTCCTTCATCAATTGGCGCATTTCCGGAGCATCTTCGAACTGATGAGTGAGAGGAACGCGAGCATATTTATGCTCACCTCCATCAAAGAGGCCGAATAGCCCAGCGTACATGCCCTTCTCGCCTGTAAGGACCATTCTGGCACGGCTGCCGGGTATTTCGATCGGTTGGAAAGTCGGTTCGCCGTAACCTCCCGCTACCACAATCAATGAGTATCTGGGGAGTTGTGTGGCAATCTGCTTGGCCGTCTCTTCGCTTCCATAAAAGAGAAGTACTTGAAACGAGACCTGTTCTAGCCTCCATTGGGAAGCTGCAAGGTTCGCGGTATTCACCATTTCACGGATTTCAATTTCCCCACTGGTCTGATCAGAAACCAGCTCAGGAGCGATGACACTGGTGATGCCAATTTTATGTTTTCCAACCTCTATGAGTTTTGACTGAGGCATCAGCGACGGGTCGATCAAAACAACATTGGACGAGACATAAGGCGTGTCCTCAGCGGTTTCTCCTGCAGCAACTGACAATAATTCTCCGACACCAAGTCTCAGATCGTCCGGACCGAATCCCACAGCCTGGTAGTCCATCTGTTTTAAGGCATTGACTGTTTGTTGAAGCTTGACTTCGGCCTGCGGACCAAATCGCCGGACCTGATTTCCAGCGTCAATCGCCAAGATCGGCCAACCCTTTTCTTTAAGTTGTTCGATCAGTGTGTAGCGTCTTGCCAAGCCACCTTTTTGTCGATCCAGTCCTGTGCACCCGCAAGGTTCTAGGTATCCATGTTGCCTGCCGGTGATAACTAGCAATGCCTCCGGCTTAGGCCAGTCTCGCCACTTATCAGCCGCTGCCTCTAGGTCAAGCATTTCGAAGGCATCTGGCGAGTCTTCTCCAGCAATGGTGTTGGAGTCCACTGAATCTTGTGGGATATCTTTGTCGATAACGTCATCGGAGGATTCCGATCTCACCTCAGGTTTGCCTACCTCTACCTTAGCTACCGTCGCATCCTGCCCGCAGCCTACCGTTAAGGTCATCAATACGTTGTGTAGATAAAAAGGTGAAGCGACCGCATGGCTTAGGTATCCAGTCCAGCTACTTTTTTTCACGATTGCTCTTCCCAATGATAAAATCAATCCTGTAAATCCCATTGGCCAAGACCTTCGAGCCAGTTAGTTTGCTTCGATGGAGAATTTGAGTCCTATCCGCATCTTCGTGACCTTTGGATTATCGGATTCAATCCACACGGACCCAAAATCTGCGTAGTTACGTCCCGACCGCTCTACTGGCTCCGCTCCGGGGACAAGTTCAATTTCAATCGGATAGAGTTTGACTGAGCCCTGCCCTTTAGGCTCTCCGAGCCTAGCAATGACAGTGCCTTTTGGGATGGTTTCACCAATTCTCAATTCTGTTCTATTTCTTTCGCTTCCTTTAAGTACCACGAAGGCCTTACCGATCAAGTTATCGCCCTTAGCGAGCTTTCCAAAGTCGTAAACGTAGCCACCACCCTGTTGACCAGTGAGCCTAGAAGTCAGAATCATCCCTAACGGACCAACGATTGCCCCCTTCGTCGGAGCGGCGATGAATTCTCCCAAACCATCCTCATTGGGTATGACGTTACCTGCCTCATCAAGACGCTTAAGTGTCATTTTCAGGTTTTGTGAAACGGCACCTTGCCGTAAGCCGGGCTTAATCCGCGCGGTGACCATAAAACCTTGCCTCGCAGATCCGCGAATGCCATCATTCTCTTTGTTGGGTTGGAATG
This sequence comes from Planctomycetota bacterium, assembly GCA_036148415.1. Classification (GTDB taxonomy): domain Bacteria; phylum Planctomycetota; class Planctomycetia; order Pirellulales; family Pirellulaceae; genus Rubripirellula. The sequence goes on along the minus strand of JAYYHM010000515.1, from coordinate 3,280 downwards.
GCTCGATAGTGAATTCACTCAGTTCACTCATCTCCTCTTTAGTGAAGATCGGATCTGTCAGAGAGATGTCCGTGTCGAGAAAACTATAGACCTTACCGCTCACTTCAATCGGTTCTCCGGTCGCCACTTCGCCAAAGGTCCATGTCTCTGGCACAATGTCGATTTCTTTTGCAACCTCTCCGGTGATCGCTAGGCGGATGACTACTGCCTCAGGGTCGTTGGTGATTACCTCAGCGGATTGAGAAAATTCGGTGAGCCCTGCCTTCACTGTCCATGTCAACTTGATTTCGGTTTCCTCTCCTGGAGCAAGTGACTCCTTATCAAGGTCACCAAGTGTGCATTTGCAACTGCTCGCCCCAAGTCGCAGTCTTAGAGGTCCAGTGCCCACATTCTTAACCCGGAAGCGATGCTCACCCTCGCTGTCGGGCGGCATGATGCCAAAGTCAAAGTTCGGTTCATCAATCAATTCCACTTTAGGTCTACCCTCTGGGAGCAGACTTTCGCGGTAGGCGGGTAGCTCCGCAGCGGTCATCTCGTTATCGGTTGCGAAAGGACCGAAGAAAGCATTACGACCTCCCACAGTCGCGTAACTGGCTACGGCCGCGGTTGAAATACCGATCAGGGCAGACAATAGTATCCAAGTCCACAGATTTTTCATCAGGATTCAGTAGTTAAAAATGAGATGGAGGAGTTCAAGAATCGGGTCCGTTGTTTGCTTTTTACGAAGGCATTTGGCAAGTCTTGGCCTGCGGTTAGCTTTCGAAGTGCGATCGCTGTTGTGACGAGTTGACTAAATTCGGCGTGTCCATTTTCCGCGTGAGTCGACCCATTTTCGAATTCACCTGAGTCCCAAACGTAGAGACAGGTACTATCTGGTATTTTGCCTCACTATTTTGCCGATCTTCCCTTCATGTCGCAATCGTCTCCTTGATTGGCTGAGATCTTAGACCCAGCGTGTTGTCATCAACCGCCTAGAGAAGCTAAACCGGATTTACCGAGTCAGCCAAAATCATTGATTCGAAGGTTCACGCGGGTGGTTTCGCTTGTTCCACATTTCTCGCGACGAATTTCTCAAACCCGTTCAAGATTTGCTGGTCTAGTCTAAAGTTCTCCATCCAACCGATTGTCTCTACGAACAGAGGTTACCTAGGGTTCGGGTGCCAACCTCACCTGCAGTAAGGTTGCAGCATCTTTTCTGACTGGCCCACTTTTGGCCGCCTCACCAATGTGGGTGGGTGTGTACACCATTTGACGCGTTAAGCTTCTTTCGATGTTGTTGCCCGATTGGCTGAGCTCGACCGCGATGGCGGCCGTTCGATTCGCTTTTTCCAGCTCATTATTTTCTGCGTAAATTAAAGCTAACTGTGCCATCAACCACTCATCGGATGGGCTGCGTTGGGACCCACGTTCAAATGCGATTTCCGCTAACTCTAGATCCTCTTTCTGCCCCCACCTCTGATAGAGGTGGATCGCTTGCGTACCTATCATCCGCTCTGTGTTGGGATCCAAGTTTGAACGTTCTCGTATTTTGGAAAGATCATCCATCCACAGACCATAGACCTTCGACTGCTCCTTGCTCACTTGATGGATCACTTGCCAATGGTGGAAATCGGAGAGCCAGAGGTAAGCTTCAGGTGACCATGGGTCGGTGCGAGCCGCTAGGTTGAGTGCTTTTTCTAATTCTCGGTTGTCCGAGATTTGTTGCACTCTTGTGATCTGCTCCAGAGCCTGCTTGTACTGCCTAATGGGTTCAAATGTCATCCACCAATAACTAATGATGAGGGCAAGCGGCCAGCCGTGCTTCAAAGTGCTAATGACTGTCCGACTGCGAGATGGACTTGAGTCGTATCGATGAGTTTCTGGCTCTCTTACCCGGGGCAATTGGCCCGTTTCTATAGAACGTGAGAGGACTCCAAAACCTATCCACGCCCAGATGGCCAAGCCGGGTACCGTCCACCCACCCGATACCGAAAGGTGAATCATGAGCGCGATCAGCCCGATACCAACAGACAGGTCCAGAGTTCGGTTGTGCATTACACAGAGGGTTTGGTTCAGCAGCTTTCCCATGACGATGCTGATTGGGATCGCAAAGAGTGAAGCCATCACGTCAGGAAGCTCTAGCTGGATCAGTCCGGTCACCCAAACCAGCGCTAAGCCCGTGATCGCACCAGCCCAGATCGCTTGCTGATGCAATCGATTTGCTTTGCTGCCCGATGTGGATGGATTCGAATCGGTGTTTTCGATGAATCGCTCAGCATCACGAACGCGAAGCTGTTGTAGCATTACCAAAAAGCCCAAAGCAAGAAGCATCATGACAGCGGGGAAACCTCCGCTTGCCAGAGTCTCCATTAAAAAGTGATGAGGCTCGGCTATTTGTTCGCTTGCTGATGCTTCCCGATAAAGTCCATAGGTTGCTTGGAAATTGCCCGGTCCCGCTCCAAACCAAGGCGAGTTAACCGCAAGGTTCCAAGTTGACCTCCAATATTGAAACCTGAAAGCGAGTGAGGCAGGAGCTTGCTCAAACCACTCTCGGTTCCCGAATCGACCGAGGTAACCCACAAAAAGAAAGCCAAGGATCACTAGTCCTGTTAGTCCTCTTAGCAGCACTTTCCGTCTTCTCCGCACCAGTCCGATTTGGGCACATAGAACCAAGCCTACGGAAATCACGAGGGCAAGTGTCGCGGTGCGGCTTCGCGTTGCCAGCAGTGCGCTTACGCATAGCAAGGTGAGAGTGGCTAACGTAGCACGTTGTGTTTTTGAAAGATCTTTCCATTGCGTCATCAGAAAGCAGATACCAACCACGGCTGCGACGAGCAGATAACCGGCCAAAGTATTTGCCAACGCGAACGTTCCGGAAGGCCCGCCGTCCATCAGACGATTCTCAAAGACCATTCGTTCCGATGATCCTACCGGAGCATCAATGCCTGCGATCTGCAGAACGGATTCTGGATCCGCTAAGTACTCCGCGCGATTTTGGGGCAGGCTGATGAGATACTGATGGAGCCCATGAACGGCGAGTCCGCTGGCGATGACAAGCATCACGGTCAGGATTGCTCGGCGTGATTCTAACGGGACAAGTTGAGTACGAGCGACTTGGAAAACGCATGCAGCGGCAGCCCAGAGCCAAGCTTCGTTGGTTGACTGTCGGAGGTTGCCGGGGGGGGATGTTGAAAAGGCGGCGATCATCATCCAGATGGCAATGCACCAGGGACTCCAAAGTATCCATCTCTCCAGAGAGAAATACTTCCCCCTTGGAAATTGGTGCACTGATTGATTTTGA
>JAYYHM010000514.1:0-3471 GCA_036148415.1 Planctomycetota bacterium | reverse complement strand
CAAGCCGCGGCACCTTTTGCAACTTCGCTGCGGTCCACCGTACTGACTAGCATTCCCTCCTGAAACTGCGACAGAAGTCTCCTGCGAACCGCGGGTATTTGAAGGATCGCACCATGGAGAACAATTCTTCCTATCGATCCTGCTTCGAATCCGGAACGCTCCACTACCCGGCTAACAAGATCCTCGAGTTGCAGGAATAGACCATCACATTCAGTAAGCCAGTCTGCACGATTTATCATGACGGAAACCGAATTCTTTGAATGTTTTACGGTCACCTGAACGCTTGGTAGCAATAGCATGGAATTCAGTGCCTTCTCGCAAGCAATCTGCAAGCTGCCAGCGGCAAGACTGTTCTTCCTAGGGTCAAACCCGTGCTCTTCAATAAATTTCTTCGCCGCAAAGTCAACAAGACAATGCACCCAAGTCAGGCTACCTTTGTGCCAGTGACCACCGGTGGCAATTTGCTGTAACCGTCCTCCTTCTTTTTTCAGTATGGCTGCCTCAAAGGCTTGTCCAGTTAGCCCCAGAAAAAGGATGGGAGCCGTTTGAGCGGCAAGAATTTGTGCATCCTCTTCATTGAGCGTTTCCTCCTCGGTAACAAGGAAAAGAGATGAGACTGCGGCAACCGACCGATCTACCAATCGAACATTGGTGATCCCGGCCAACCTTGCTGCGAGGATGATACTCCGACGATGCAATTGGTCATAGCTACAGGGAACGGTGATCGCGGTCGATCGGGGAGGAGTGCGTCCAGCCCATGAGTTATTGGTAATTCGTTTCAGTAGCAGGGCAAGCAAAACCTCGGGAGGGCACTGTTTGCCGGCCAATTCCCGCTCGACAATCTCTTTACCAATGTAAAGCGGCAGACAGTGAAATAGGTTACTTGATGCCTCCTCGCGCCTATCCATCGCGTTAGAGCCATACAGAAGTTTTTGCTCGCTCGCGTTGGAAAGCGCCATGCGGAAAAAAGGCGACCCGTTTTCGCCAGCCAACATGGACTTTACGTGCCCATCAGGCGTCGATTCTGCGGTCGCCGAATAATGCATGCCCAGATCAATCGAATAGACACGGGCGGTTTGCTTAAGCGCATTCTCAGGAGCGGGCGTGACGCGCGGTGAAAACTCAGCGAGCCAGAGTGGAGTCTCCGCCCCCGCGGAGTAATCCGCCAACTCGTCGATCACCTCGTCCAACGATGCATACCTTTCACTCGGTGACTTTGCGAGCATACGCTTAAAAATATTCGTTAGCCTGAGGTCTACATCATTGCGTGAATCCATCAGGTTGGGGATATCGCCATGCCGATGCCCATAAACCTGATCCCTGCGTTCACCCACAAATGGCGGACGCCCCGTGAGAAGGAAATAGAGGGTTGCCCCAAGAGAATAGATGTCGCTTCGAGCGTCCGCTGTGTCAGCATCTTCCAGCTGCTCCGGTGACATGTAGGCAAGCGTACCTACAAGTTTTTTTCTTCCGGACTTTGGGCTGTCACCTGCTTTATCGGATGCAGATTCCATCAGGTTGGAGGCGCTAAACTGCGCCAAACCCAGATCCAACACCTTCACCGTTCCATCGTTAGACTTCATCAAATTGCTAGGCTTAACGTCACGATGGATAATACCGGATCGGTGGGCGTGCAAGAGACCTGTCGCAGCCTGACGAATCACGCTTGCCGCGGACGACACCGACATGGGACCGTTATCGTTGACTGTCTGAGATAGCGTTTCACCATCGATATATTCCATTGCTAAATAATGGAGCCCATTAGAATCTCCTGCATCAAACGCAGTGACAATGTTGGGGTGCAGCAAGCGAGAAGCGGCCCGGATTTCTTCGTAGAACCGTTCGATCGCCTTGGGGTCTTTCATCCGATCAATGGGCAGCATCTTCAAAGCTACCACGCGTTGCATTCGGGTGTGCTCGGCAAGAAACACTTGCCCCATTCCCCCAGCACCAACTCGATCTAAGATCTTGTAGTCACCAATCTGGACGGGAATATCCCCATCTGACGCCTTGTTCCCTGAGGAAACTACGAATTCCCCAGTTTCATCCTCAAGGAAATCCTGAGTAGGGTCGTCCTGATAGGGATAATTGTCGGTTGATTTGGCCACTTGGAAGCTCGTCCTTAAGTTGCTGTGATCCTACCGGTCTCTCTTCAGATGCCATATAAATTTGAAGCTGCCATGAAGCTCGACGGCTGCCTTACCCTGCCCCATTGCTGCCTTCTTCTCTTTGAGGCCTAATCGTAGGGCGGTAACACGGGATGGCACACATCAATCCTGCGGCATCAGTCAATTTAACTGTTTTATCGCCGAAAATGTTGGGGATATTCCTGATCGAAACCCCCTGATGAAAAAACAGCGCGGTAATCAGGTTGAGATTCCACGTCCTCGTTTTGCTATCAATTCACCGGTGTGGGGCACCGACTACTCTGCGAATAGGTGCCACACAGCTATGAATAGGGACCACACTAGGTTTTGGTTCAGGCAAAAACCTTACTTCCAATAGCTCCTCAATGGTTAAACCAAAGGTTTCAGCACAAATCCACCCTCTCCGCTGGTCGCGGGTGTTCCCGTGATCTCGATAACTCATGCTGACGAGGATCTCCAGAAGGGCTATGCTTTGCGATCCAAGAATCGGGAGTATCAGCTCGCGCAATGTAGCAACGCCTCTAGAAATTACCACAATGAGTAGACTACGGATCGCCACGAGGAAAAGCTTGCTAGCGCTATGGCAGGCTAAGCACGTGCAGTCTTTAATGGCATTGAACTCGGATGAATCCGAGTTAGTGCCGATGGTGAGTGTGGGTGACACAGACATGAGCCCGATCGATGGCACTCGCCAAGTTGGTGTTTTCACAAAGCGGATCCAACAGGCCTTGCTTGATCTCGAAGCGGATATTGCAGTTCATTCACTGAAGGATCTTCCTACAGAGGCCACGCCGACCCTCACTCTAGCGGCAGTCCCTGAACGGGAGACGATCGAGGATGCATTGGTATCGCCTAAAGGGTGGACTCTCGATGAACTGCCCCAAAACGCCGTGATCGGAACGGGTAGCAAGCGACGAGGTGCACAATTACTCCATCATCGAGCCGACTTGGAAATCAAGAACATTCGAGGAAATGTTCAGACCCGCTTGGAAAAGCTTGATGCCGGCGAATACGACGCAATCATTCTGGCCGAGGCAGGAATCCTACGTTTAGAGTTGAATGAACTCATTCGTACACTTCTACCTTTGGAGATCATGTTGCCTGCTCCTGGACAAGGGGCATTGGGGATCGAAGTGCGAGCGGATGACCCGAAAGCGATAGAGGCCGTTGCAAAATTAAACCAGGTCGAGGCTCACGCTGCAGTGCACGCAGAGAGACAAGTCCTTGCGGCGCTTCATGGCGGTTGCCTTGCTCCCATCGCCGCATTGGGCACCATCGAAGATCAGACATTACAGCTCACTGCCACGGTTCTATCTGCTGATGG
>JAYYHM010000513.1:0-2891 GCA_036148415.1 Planctomycetota bacterium | reverse complement strand
ATGACACTCGATGGAGTGGGGGAGTGGGCAACATCTACGTTAGGTATCGGCGAAGGTAGTCGTCTTCAGCTAACGCATGAAATTCAATTCCCTCATTCGATTGGCTTACTTTATTCAGCATTCACCTATTTTTGCGGTTTCCGAGTGAATGCTGATGAGTACAAGCTGATGGGGCTCGCCCCCTACGGTGAGCCGAGATACGTAGATTTGATCAAGACAAAGCTGATCGAGATTTTTGAAGATGGTTCCTATCGTTTGAATCTGAAGTATTTTGAATACCCGCATGGATTGCGGATGACATCTCGTAGCTTTGATCGTCTCTTTGGGGCTAGGCCTCGAGGAGAAGGAGAGCCGGTGCGTGAGCTTGATATGGATCTGGCTGCATCGATTCAAAAGGTAACAGAAGAGGTTATCCTGAAAGCTGCGAATCACCTGCATGATCAGACCGGCTGTGAAAATCTCTGTCTCGCTGGCGGAGTCGCATTGAATTGTGTTTCTAATGGAAACCTTCTTCGACGCAGTCCCTTCAAGCAGATCTGGGTACAACCGGCATCCGGTGATGCGGGGGGCGCACTCGGTGTTGCCCAGTTGATGTGGCACCATCTGATGGGTAATCCACGTCATCCAGTAGCACCCGACGCACAACGTGGAAGTTTTTTAGGCCCTGAAATTATCGATGGATCCCTCTCATCGCAGTTGGATTCGATCAACGCACAATACAAAAAATTTGAAGACGACGCCTGTTTAAATCGATATCTTTCCGATCGACTTGACGAGGGGAAGCTGATTGGTGTGGCGCGTGGTCGGATGGAGTTTGGTCCTCGTGCTTTAGGTAATCGCAGCATCTTGGCCGATCCTCGACGACGTGAGACACAAAGAGATTTGAACCTGAAGACGAAGTTTCGGGAGTCTTTCCGACCCTTCGCGCCCGTTGTGCTGAAGGATCGGGTCCCTGATTTTTTTCAGTGGGATCGTTCTCACGAAAGTCCATATATGTTGATGGTGACTCAGGTAAAGAGGGAGATTCGCAAGGAGGTGGATTTGGAACTGCCCAAGGGATTGGAAAGAGTGAATGATGTGAGAAGCGAGTTGCCGGCAATCACGCATGTGGATTATTCAGCTCGACTGCAAACGGTTGATCAAGTAAGGAATCCCTTCCTTTGGAATCTGCTCCATGCATTTTGTGACAAGTCAGGTTGTCCTGTGTTGGTCAATACAAGTTTCAATGTTCGCGATGAGCCGATTGTTTGTAGTTGGGCAGATGCGTTGGCTTGTTTTCTGCAAACGAACCTTGACCTGCTTGTGCTCAACGATCATGTCCTACAAAAATGCGACCAAGGGGATGTAGACAAAGAAAAGCTAGAATCCATTCGGGAAGCGCCTTTTCGCGAAGCAGTCGCTGAGGAGAAGAAGCAGACGTCTCAATTCGTTATTTCCATCTGTATCGCGATCGGACTGCTTTCGGTCCTCGTTTTTTATCGACTCGGATTAGTCATTCCGAGCGTAATTCTACTCGGTCTATCGTTAGTAACCGGTTTTTTAGGTTCATTTGGCCATCAGAATCGAAAATGGATTGAGAAAAACTTTAAGCGAATAACACTACCGATTCGGTTACTGGTCACGCTCGTTCTTCTAGCATTGGTTTATTATCTTGTGGTATCACCGATCGGTTTTCTGTTACGCTTGCGAAGGAGAGATATCAGAAAGGCAACGGTAAACGATTCGAGTCAGTGGAGTCAGACCGTGGATCGTGATTTAGCGAGTTATTTTCACACTTATTAAGCTGAGATCGTTCAATGGCAGCCGAAGATTCGCCGCGGGATCATGAGGAGGGAGTGGAAGATTCTTCTGCTTCGACCTGCTCATTTGACGAACTTACCAACCAACAAGATCCGGGAATCATCACCGAGTTCATTCAATTCCTGCGGTACAACAAAAAGTGGTGGCTTACACCCATATTGATCGTCACATTATTGTTGATCGGGGCGGCTATCTTACTCCCCTCTCCCGTAGCACCATTCATCTACACTCTCTTTTGAGCATCGGATTTGTTATTCAGGGTGTTACGTGCTTTTGCTTTTCACGTGCCAAGGGAAAACTTCTCCGCTCTTTTCCTCGATCGGATCCGAGTGACGTGTCAGAACGTTGTGAAATTGGAGTGGTATAGTATTGGATCGTGTAGAAGTTCTAGCAGCTGATATTTTTTTACATACTGCGAGCCGAACTTGGTGGGTTTGCGGCGCCAGTTAATCCGATGAGCAACAGCGAGTAGATTGAAGTGGAATCAAAAAGCTCAGATCTGACTGACCCCGAGGTTGGTATTTTCACGAGGTGTCGTGAATGGACGGATTTGTTCCCATGGCTACGTTATGGTCGCCTGATGCGGTTGGTCGCTGCACCAAGCTTGATTGTGATGACGGCGTTGACTTTGTTGATTTGGCAGCAAGGCGCAGTGTGGCTCTTAGACGGTGAAGATATTTTTAATTGGCCTCAGAAAGCGGGGGTCGATACATTTTCTAATTTCAAAGTGTTGTCGGTGATAAGCGAGGCTGCATTCAAGTTGCACCCTGCTTCACTTTTCATTGTGAATGAGGACCACACTTTTTCGATCCGTTTTATCGCTGCCAGCCTTTGGACCTTGCTGATATGGCTCATGCCTGCTTTAGTCCTCATCAGACAGGGCGTTGTGCTCACTGCGGGGCGTAGCTTGGAATCATTTCCGTTGACGGTCTCGATTGCCAAGAAACGGCTTTTGCAGGCGGGTAGTGCTATGGGTGCCGTTCTACTTGGTCCCCTGCTGATGACGTTTGGGATCTGGTTGGTCAGTTGGTTTCATCAGGCCCTTACGAGCTTAAATTTTTTATTGGGATGGCCGTGTGCTGTTGTCCTGT
>JAYYHM010000512.1:0-7566 GCA_036148415.1 Planctomycetota bacterium | reverse complement strand
TCTTTGCACGTTGATTGTCCAGAAGCAAGGAGAGACGGCAAAAGAAATACTGCAACATTACCGCTACCTTGTCCGTAGCCTATCCAATGGGGAGTGGTAGTCTGACTGCTTCTTCGAGCACGTTCTAACTGAGTTGCTGAGCTCCACATCACGAATAAGCTCAGGCTAGAAAAAGAGCCGACCCAGCTAGCTTGTTGAGTCGGCTCTAAGTTTGCGCATGCCAAAAGGTGAATTGGATTGCCTAGTGTGAACGGATCACTCACCTCGTTCTTCAGCATAGGTGTAGGTGCGGAACATATGCTGATCAGTCACTTCATCTGTAACTCTCAACTCGCCCGTCTGATCGAATAACAACATCATGCTTGGGGCTGTCAGGTCCTTTGTGATGGCCAAAGGTGTCCCTCCCTCGAGGTCGACGATTGTTGTGCTGCTGACGAGTTCAGCATCTGTCATCTTTTTCACGGTCAATGTGATTGGATCTACCACATCAGCAGTTTCCGCTTTTTGGCTCAGGACCGTTCCCTCCGTAGCTTCGATTTGCATAGGAATCCTGGCTCCCGTTTTTAGGTCATACTGGGAGGCAAGGATCTTCGCCTTCGGTTCATCTCGTGCATACTCGACGTCTTTTCCGGCCACTTTCCAAGTGCTGACCGATCCTCTTTCCACTGGGCCCGCAAAGTACTGCTCAAGGCTTGGCAGACTAATAGGTTCAGTTGCTGTGCTCCAATCACTCCATCGACGGAAGGTGCGTTTGCCATCTTTGAGTGCGGAAGCCATCAGATCCTGCACTCGCGTTGCAACGTCCGGTGCCATGCTACTGACTTTTGGTTGAAGCGTTTCCGCGAAGGGGAAGTTCGGGTCGTTCACAGCGTAGCGAACCCGGTAGACGTATTTCCGTCCAAACTGCGGTGAGTTATTGAAGCCGGCGAAGTCATAGAATCGGATCAGTTTGTAGTCGACCGGATCTGCTTCGAGAGCACCGCGGCCCATCATTGACATCCCCATTCCCATCATCATACCGCTTTCCATGCCCGTCCCCATGTCCATGTCCATGTCCATGTCCATACCCATGCCCATGTCGCCACCCATCCCACCGGTAGCTCTTTGACCTGGTGCGACTAACTCGGTGTCGTCCTCCATTTCCATCGAGAATTCCTTGACTTCCTCATCCTCAACAACATTGCCTTGTTCACGCTTAATTGCCGCTTGAGACAATTCAGGAATCAAAGGATGTCGGGCGATGGAACGGTAGTCGTCTAAAAGAACAGGTGGGATCCACATCGTCAAAGCTTCATCCCGATAATCGTTGGGAACGATCTCGGGAGCGAATCCAGACCAGTTGTACGCAGCTAATTTCGTGTAGAGTGTTCGGTCCCAAACCTTCACCCAGTCCTCTTCCACCAGCTGATCGGCTGATTTATCTGTCACATCCGCTCTTTGCACCTGCAGATCATAGTAGAATGGAGTGTCACGTCTTGGATCGTATTGATCAGCGTCTTGGAGTGCTTGTTTGTAAGCTTCGTATAGCTCACGATGCGGAACGACTGCACTTCCGGCAATGAACCAGCCCACAGCAGGTTTCGGATTTGCATTATCAGGTGTTGCTGTGGGTCTCATCCCGAGATCCTTCTCTGAGTTGAACTTACGCTCAGGGCCACTTCCCGCAGTATCTCCTGCGCCACCCATGTCCATCATCATATCTTCCATCATTGACATCTCTTCGCCACCGCCCATCATGTCTTCCATCATGGACATGTCGTCGCCCTGATTCCGGCCACGACTTCGTCGCTCTCGTCGCTTGGGCTTTTCCACTTTTTCAACAGGATCAGCATTTTCCAGAGCAGCAAGTGCGTAGGCATCCGTTTCGGTGCGGCTACCTCGAATCGCAATGGAGGTGACAACGGATTGAACGACTAGTGATTTCGGCGGAAGTAGTTTCGGATCCAGTCGCCTGACGATGGAATTGGGTGATTTACCAGTCCATGTCTTCGGCAGGGAATAATCCAAGGGATCCACAGCGGTGTCGAGTTCAGCTGTCCGCCCCACGATATCGAAAGTGGGTCTGCGATCAGGGATAATCGCATCATTATGATTCAGATCGATATCTGATTTAACGGTGTTGGCACTATCTGCCAATTGATCGGGTTGCTTAGTATCTAAAAAGTTAGGTTTCTGCGAGCCGGCATAGATCAGATAGCCGGACCCCAGAATGACCAGGGTCAGAATCATTTTTTCGCAATGGTTCAAAAAGAAGTTTTTGATCTTATCGGCATCCATTGGACTGTCCCTTCTAAAGTGTCACCAAATTGCGTTGATGATCAGGGTTCAACTGTAAAGTGAGTGATCGCAGAAAACAGGAAACAAAACACTTCCGGCGATCCGTTGGTGGATGCATCGGAGTGTCAAAAATCGGTGGTTAATTATCTGTTGCAGCAACTGGAGGCGAGGATGCTCCAGCATTCGGATCGCTGCCGGGCGCTGGTGTTGTACCCGGTGCTGTCGGTGCGGCAGGTGTCGCTGGATTGGTATTTGGATCCGGAGCGGTCGTTGCTGGCGCCGATGCGTTAGGATCTGCCGCTGGTGCACCAGCCCCATTCGGATCCGTTGTAGCAGGTGCAGTGTCAGTGTTAGCAGGTGCGCTGGTTGCCGGTGCGGTGTCTGTCGGATTCGTGGTGCTGCCCACTGATCCATCAATCACGGTGGATTCATCTACAAGCTCGATGCCGAGTTTTTCTTCATCGTTAGGATTGTAGATGTAGATAATTCCATACACTTCAACGGTCATGTCCAATGGGAATTCCTCTTCCGGCCCGGTCGAACCACCACCGGCTCCGGTCATGCCTCCACCCATACCCATGCCCATTCCCATGTCGCCACCCATGCCCATTCCCATGTCGCCACCCATACCCATTCCCATGTCGCCGCCCATGCTATCTTCACCGCCCATGCTCATGCCACCGCCGTTATCTGATTTGGGCAGCATTCGGACCTGATGCACTTCGACCATCAACTTGGAACTTCCGCAGGTTGCGATGAGCTCAGGAATGGCCCGCTGGTCCATGTTTAAAGAAAGCATGACTGGAACACGTTTCGCAACAGCTAAAGCTGCATTGCTGGGCTGAGTGCTATTGAGAGCTGATCGGAGATCCGCTCCGGTAATGGGTTCCAATGCGACATTCACGTAACGATTCTCAGCAGGATCAGCTGTGGTTCCTGAGCCGCTTCCCATGCTACCGAAGTCGCCGGCGTCCATATCCATGCCCATTCCCATACCCATATCCATATCCATCATATCCATCATCTCAGACATGTCACCCATTCCGCCTGAAGACGTTGAACCTGGCTTGGAGATGCTGCCTTTGGAAAAGACAACGGATTTACCGATTCCGATTTTTTTGATTTCGTGCACCTTGGCTTGATAAGGTTGTGTGGCTTCGCCGTTCAGTTCAGCAACGATGCCAAGCAGCTGTTTCAGAATCCAGATATTTTCCTGCGAATAGTAGATTTCAAGGGTCGTGGGAAGGCTCCCTCTCCAAGGAAAGAGGTCACCCAAAACCTGGTTTTGACTCTCGTTACTCCATTGCACCAATGGGCCTTTTTCTGCACCGGTGATGTCAACTTCCTTCTGGGTTCCGGTCGGGCCGCTCATGCCCATTCCACCCATTCCCATGCCGCCCATTCCCATGCCGCCTTCAAGCCCAGCGGTACGCTCAAACTCAGCGGTCCATTCAGTATCTGCGATGCTTGCTAGATCGGGCAGTATGTTCTTGATGTATCTCTGATATCGACTTCGAAGAGTGGTTTCTAACTCCTTGGAAGTGTCGGTTGGAAACTCAACCATTTTTTCCACGGGTAAGAGCTTTCGGAATTCATCGACGAAGTCCTTACCCAGTTCGGCTTCGGGCCAAGTCAGAATGTTTTGCTGTCGATCGTAAAGTCGTTTCCAAGACTCAAGTACTTCACTTTGGCGGTCAGCAATCAGGAGATCCATTTCCTGATGCGAAAGGTCATTGGGTTGTTCGTCAAGTGTTTGCTGCACACCACCCACTGTACTGATCGCACCCTGAATCTTTCGGGATTGATCTTCATTCTCTTTGTCCAATGCAGCGGTGGATAAATACCAAATGCCCACCGTGCAGAGGAGCACCAGCGTGGTAGAGATCCAGAAACCGTACTTCGAGACTGCGGCGAGTTGGGTTTTGATTTGATCCATGATTTAATTTTCCTAGCAAGGAAACGATTCAATCCGTCAGGGTGTGTTTGCTATGACGAGTCAGGTGTTGGAATGGATTTTTGAAACTTTGCGATTCGCTGAGTTTCTGCTTGGCTCAATCGTAAGCTCGGGCAACAGTTTACAGTTCAGCTCTTTTTACTTCTTCATGGGTTGCCATCCGTTTAGGAACTGGCAGCATCATTTTCAGCTTGAGCTTCCGCATTTGCCGCTTCTTCTGCTGCCAGGCGATCCGCTTCTTTCTTTTCAAGTCTTTCGGCCATTGTCTTTTCTTGCCAGACAATCTGGTAAACGAATTCGAGTTTGCTGACCGGCAACATCGGCGGCTCAAAACCCTCCGGTAGATTTTCGGTGTCGAGAGCTCCGCCCAACGGTGAATCTGCAGCCATGGCCGCGGGATCGTAATCGGGATTCGGAATTTGTGTCGGTTGAGCTCGGTTGTCATCCAAGAGCAAAGGGTAAGACACACCGAGCTCTTCCAGAGTGAAGGTTTCTACGATTTCTTGTCCATTGGCATCTTTTTGTCCGGTGGGAAGATCCACCGTGCTGTTTTTGAAGCTTGTTGTCATGTACTTACGCACATGATCACTCTCGATCTCGCCACGGTTGTTTGGATCGTTGTAATAGTGGTAGCAACGAAGTTCGACCACCCAACCAGCGCCCGTTGGTCCAGTGTCCTCAGCGATTTCTGCATCGAATGCCTCTCGTTCTTCTGGCGTTGCATCACGGAACTTTCCGGTGACTTTCGCCCAACTTCGAAGCTCTTCTGCGTATCTTGCTTTTACCTTGTCAGACCACCACTCCGACAGATCTTCGTAATGCTTGGTGTCTGCTGAGGTGACGTGGATATCTTTTCTCTGTGAGTAAGGAAGCTCCTTGTGGGTGGGAACCTTTCCATCGGGATAATTAGTTCGAGGTACTGCCGCATTGATAGCCTTGATGATTTCCAGCCATTTCAAGCGTCGCTCGGCGTTCCCAGAGACTTCTTCACCCAGAGAATTCAAGTAGGTCAGCTTCGATGACAGTTCACTGTCTTTTGTGTTGTGTCCATCGGCATAACTCTTCATGGAATCGACTTGCGCAATCGAGCTCTTCCATAGATCATCGCGAGTCGTTGACCAGCTTCGTTCCACAAAGGCGTAATGCGTGGACATTGCAACCATCAAGGCGGTGAGTCCGGCGAGCGTCCATGGTTTTTTTGCCCGAATGAGTCTCTCAGTCAGGATTTCGCCAGGAACCAAGCTGGTTTGGATTTGTGCTAATCCAAGTGCTTGTAGGCAGAGACCGTAAGATACTGCGAAGGTTGGAGCGTTATCTCGGAACGTGGGTACATCCAGGATGTCCTGACCATCTAAACGATTAAACTGGTCGAGAGTGTGAACCTCAACACCTAGATTCTTTCCGATGTAGGACGCCAGTCCGGGCATCTTGACCGTGTTGCCGGTGACCACTAATTCACCAATTTCCGCTTTCTTATCAAGACTGCGGAAGAATCCAATGGATCTTTGCACTTCCGTAACCAAGTCATTGAAGACGGGCCGCATGGTCTGGAAAATCAGCTTGGGGTCGGTAGCCTCACGAGCATTGCGCTTCAGGTGCTCCGCTTTCGAAAACGTCAGTTTGAGGTCCTTCGTCAGCTGCCTTGTAAAGTGATTTCCACCAATCGGCATACTCCGCTGCCAAATTCGAAAACCGTTGGTAATGATCAAATCGCTCGAATCGGTGCCGATTGATAGCAGCACGGTTGAAGGTGGAGGATCATCGGTGTTGAAAATGTCTTCATCAAGACGCTCTTGCAATCGATCGAAGGCAAGCATGTTGTAAAGTGCGACTGGAGACATTTGGACCACGGAGACTTCCATGTCCACTTTGTTAAAGGGATCAAGCTGCCGATAAGCTTGCTCTCTCTTCATGGCGAAAAGTCCGACTTCGCTTTCCAGCGCGTAACCCTCTTCCACCATACTGCCTGGCATCATTTGGTAATCCCAAATCACATCTGCCAAATCAAACGGGATCTGTTGTTTTGCTTCATAGCGAACAATGTCCGAGATTTTTTTAACTTCAACTGGCGGTGGTTTGAAAAATTTGGCTAATCCACTTTGCCCCGGAACACTAATGCAGATTTTATCCGAGTAGGCAGACTCATTTCGATCGAGAAACTGTTGAAGAGCGTCGTGGACGAGATCTTCCGCCACTGCTTCAGGTTGGCTGAGTATCTTGGGGTATTCGATGTAATCAAAAGCGGTGGCAACTGGACGTCCATCCTCGACCTTGCATTGCAATGCTTTTAAAGCGGTCTGACCGACCTCGATTCCCCAAACACTTTGACTGCTTGCCATATTACTTCTGTGCGTCCTAAGTGGTCATTTAAATGTTTTCAGTATCCTTACTCTGAACTTTCAACGGAAGAGTTCACCAAGCGGTGTTCTCTGCCTGTCAAAGATTCTGAAAGGTCACTGGGGGTGTGGGAGCTGATTCAGCCCTGGTGCTACCCCGTCAGACGTTTTGAAGAAAAGTCGCTCTTACGTCTGCACTGTGTCTAACCCTGAGAGTACTAAAAAGAACCACGCGTTCAAAACCTGCGTTGCAGCGAAAGCACAGGGTTTCGGCCGTACAGCTCAAAAGAGTCGTCTCAGGACTGTCCCCTCATTCTACAGCCTTTTCACAAGATTGGAGTATCTTGTTTTTCAGGAAGATGAAGGAAACGTGCAGGAAGTGCGGGTTTTTTCGAATTCTAATGCCTTTCAAAGCAATCAGGACCCTTGGATACCGATGGATCAAGCCGCTTTCGTCGCCGCGATCGTCACCCGTTGGCCCTCCAAGACGCGGAAACATAGTCAAAAATCGCCGAATTAATCCTCGTTTGTTTTAATAAGGCTGACCAGATTTGGTCCTGTGGAGGGGTTTGTATGAGTTTTGTCCTGGATCCAATCTGTAGGTCTCCAATGCTTGCTATCGGATCGGTGGATTGAACAAAGCTGTCTAGGTTGTGATCGGTCTAAGAGGTGCTAAAGTCCTAGGTGGTGATCGTGTCGAAGCAAGTTCTCGCGATTACACAGGCGTAGCTTCGTTTCGATTCCATGCGAAAGATACTCCTGATCCATCTCTCTGTCCCTGATTGTTTTTCCGTTAAGAAAACCGCCATGCCGCTTTTTCAAGAGTGCTGCGTTCTCCTACCCGCAACCAACCTAGAAGATTTTCCGTCACAGTTGCCTTCCCAAGAGGCTTGTAGTCTTCTGGGTGCTTGGACTGTTCTTTGGCATCCGTCTCTCCTCGCTGAGATGGAGCAGTTGCCAGCCTGGTATCGGGCGGATGCTCCACCCGAGTCTCTTGAT
>JAYYHM010000511.1:0-3748 GCA_036148415.1 Planctomycetota bacterium | reverse complement strand
CGATTCGCGGGCATGCCCCAAGGGGTCCGCGCGGTCGCGTTACCGGACACAGGATTCGATTCGTATTTCCTAACTGTCTTCGGCCGACCACAATCCAGTACAGCATGTGAGTGCGAGAGATCACAAGAAGCGAATCTCTCTCAGAGTTTACACCTACTGAACTCGGAAGAGATTCAAGGCAAACTCTCCGCAGATTCCGGACGTGCAGCCAAGCTCGCAACTGACCCACGAGACGAGGCCGAGAAAATCACAGAGCTATACCTTTTAGCTTTGGGCAGGAACCCCGACGAAGCTGAACATCATGCTTCGGTCTCATATGTGAGTTCGAAAGAGAACAAGCGCGAGGCGTACGAGGACTTGATCTGGTCATTAATCAATTCGAAAGAGTTTCTCTTCAATCATTAAAATTCTCGCAGAGCGGTTCCTTTGGGGAATCCCGGGAACGCCGTACGAAGTACCCTCCTTCACGCAAGTCAATAATCAACTCGATGGATCAAACTCAGCCGAGAATAAACATCAAGCGAGTCAACATCACTCCAACTAGTCGGTCTTGCGCGGAATGGCTGACGCGGATTATGATTCTTTTGATTTGTATGCCGTGCACAACACTTTTCGCCCAAGTTGAACCCACACAACTCCTAGCCATTTCACGAACCAGCGGTCAGCGTGCCACGAGCTTTGAAGTGCAGATTGAATCGGGAAATCACTTACTCGAGGTTGACTCACTAATCTTCTCCAATCCTAAGATCACTGCTGAAATAAAAACAACGGATCCTAGACCCTTCTCAGCAGATAGGGTTGCCCAGTATGGGAGCTTCACGGTCACAATACCTGAAACGGTAAGAGCTGGCCGTTATGAGGTTCGAGCCAAGGGTAGAAACGGCTTGTCAAATCCTCGTGCTTTCTTAGTCACTGATCTCCTCAATGAAGTTGCGACATCGATTAGCCACGATCCGAACTCCGCTTCATCGCTCAAACTCAACACCTTTTTAAATGCGGATGCAACCGCAGCAAATATCGACTACTACGAAGTGGAGCTACAGGAAGCTTCGACACTCGAAGTGCACATCGTCGCACAACGTCTTGATTCTCGAATGATCCCAGCCTGTAAAGTTCTGGATTCGGAGGGGCATCAGATTGCAAACTGCCGGGGCGCCGATGGCGTGGATGCAGGCTGGAGGTCTCCGCAACCCTTACCAGCAGGGCGTTACCGGCTTGCGATTCACGATTTCATCTATCGTGGCGGCTCCGAGTATCACTACCAAGTGGTTGCCTCTACTAGCACACCCCGGAGCTTGGAATTTGAGAGTCAACCCACAGACGGCCAATTGCCTTATGTCTGGACTCCTCAATCCACAACAATCGTTCCGTCTGCCTTTCCGAGCTCAAAGAACGATGCAACTGTCAATCGAGAACCCTCAGTCAAGAGCGTGGCTTTGCCATATTCTGGAACCCATGCATTCTCGCTGGACCAACCTCTCCAGATCTTTGAATTTGAAGCTACAAAAGGGCAGCCCATTGCAATTGAGGTAACAGCAGATCGTTGGGGAAGTCCGAGTGATGGGCGAGTTGTCATCCAAAGAGTGGAGAAGCAAGAAGCCGCGTCAGAAAAGCTTCATGATGTTACTAATTTGGATGACAGCCAAAACCTTTCAGATGGAGCTATGAATCTGGTCAGCAAGGATCCTGCTGGTGTGTTTAACGCTCCAGAATCCGGCAGATACCGTGTCTCCGTTCGCGATCTCGATATGGGAAATCTACTTGGCAATCAGAAGCCGTTTTCGCTGCGGATCGGAGCTCCAGAACCTTCTTTCGATTTACTTGCCTACCGACCTTTCCCCCACTCCGATCTCAAACAATCACAACCCACTGGGTCACGTCTTTTCCGAGGTGGTACTGAGATTATCCGTCTGATTGCGATCCGGAAGGATGGCTGGTCTGGCCCAATTCGTGTCCGTGTCGAGGATCTTCCAGAAGGCGTCTCGGCACCGGAAGTTTTGATTGCTCCAAACCAATCCCTAGCCCAGATCGCTCTAACCGCCGCAGATGATGCTCCCCGATCACTCAGTCCGATTCGGATTACTGCTCAAAGTGAAGATGGCTCCATCCAACGAGAAGCGAACCCCGCAGTCATTCAGTGGGGCAAGGGAGCAGGTCGAGACTTCATTCAGTCGAGAAGAATCAGCTCCCTCTGGATCTCTGTATCAGACCAAGATCAGTTACCCCTCACAACCACTTTCGGTGACGGGAATATCATCGAAGTAAAAAAAGGCGATTCCACCAAGGCGCCGATCAAATTGACGAGACTCGATGGAGGAAAAGCAGCCTGTGTCATTCGAGCAAAACACTTCCCGGCAGGTGTTAAAGTCGCTGATCTGACGATTCCGGCGGAAAATGACGACGGCGAACTGGAAATCAAGACGGAAGAGAACGTAATCCCCGGAACTTATTCGCTGTGGTTACAAGTGGAAACTAAAATCAAGTATCAGCCGAACCCTGAATCGGTGACCCGCGCACAAGCGTATCGAGACCAACTACAAGGTTTGCTGGATGCTCCAGATCAGAAAGAGAATTCTGAAGCAATCCAAGCGGCGATCTCGAATGCGGATAAGACCTTGGAAGCGGCTAAGAATGCATCAAAAGAAAAAGAAGTAACTGTATTTCTACCCACTAACACCGCGACCCTCCGCGTGATCGAACCATGATTCGACTTTCCTTACTCCCAGGCCTTGCTCTGCTCTCTCTTCCTTCCGCATCCATCTCGCGAGCACAAGATCTACCCATTCCAATTGCTTCACTGCAAAGAACCACAGAGGTGGATTTCTCTACAGAAATCATGCCAATTCTGAAGAGAAACTGCCTTGCCTGCCATCATGAAAAAGAAGCTGAAGGGGGTCTCATACTGGAAACCCTCGATTCAATTCAAATCGGAGGAGATAGCGGGTCCAGCGTAGATTTAGAATCACCAGAGTTGAGCCTATTGCTCACTCGCACCACTGGTGAAGAAGAGCCCCTGATGCCCCCAGAAGACAATGCTGTAGGTGCCAAGACACTTACCTCCCAAGAACTCGGTTTAATCAAATTGTGGGTTGAGCAGGGAGCCAAGGGCAGTGAGATGTCAACGGAACAGATCGAATGGCAAGAGATTCCTGAGTCGATTAAAACCTCCTTCGCGGTTGCGGTGGCACCCGATAACCAATACGCGGTGGTGGGTCGTGGGAACCGAACCCACATGGTTAAGCTGGGTGAAACGAACGCTGGGGAGTCGGATTCAAAAACTGCAGGTCTTCTGATCGATCCGTCTGTTCCCGGGGGTAATGCAAGTCATGTGGATTTAGTGCAATCCATCGCGATCTCTCCAGATGCAAGACGGATTGCCACCGGTGGATTCAGAACCGTCAAACTTTGGAGCCAGGTAGCAGCGCCGTTGTCCCAATCTACTGAGTTGCTACTTCAAGCAAGCGGTATGTTGGCCGTTAATCAAGATCAATCACTGGCCGCTTGGGTAAATCCCGTCGGTGATATCGAAATTTGGAACCTTGCAGAAGCGAAAATGCAACGGGTACTCAAGGGTCACACCCAAACAGTAATTGCCCTGAGTTGGAATGCAAATGAACAGATACTCAGCGCTGACACTTCGGGCCGGATCATCTTATGGGATCTTAACACTGACTCAATAGCAGCAGAGGCACTCTCTGTGATCTCTATCCGTTCGATATCCTCATCCCTGGATGGACGTCATCTAGCC
>JAYYHM010000510.1:0-3291 GCA_036148415.1 Planctomycetota bacterium | reverse complement strand
TGGATCGGCATTGTCGCCAATTCCATCACCATCTGAGTCATTCCACTCTCTCTCATCTACCGGGAACGAATCGTTTTCATTAGCGACACCATCACGATCAACGTCGCTCAAATCGTAATAATCTAGCACCTCGTAAAAATTGGTTCGCGAGGTGCCAAAAACTGGATCGAAATTACCGTCGAAATCGAAATCACTGCGGATGCCAAGTGTTTCGTGGACATATAACCGGCCACCTGAGATCTTTATTAAGTCCCAAGCGCGGTCCTGGACATAGTAACAATAAGGTTCGTCATCTAATTGATAGGTTGCAAAGCAAAGCTCAGACTCAATTCGATCACCATCTTGGGTCCAATTAATTGACCTAAGTCTTATCGATCCTTGAAGGGAGTTACTACTCTCAAAGCCCCCTTGGAAGGTCTCTATTTGCGCTCTCTCTCCTGAGCCATTTTCATCGAGCAAAAACCCAAAGTTGTCTATCAGACCATTATCAAAAATTGATCGACGCACAGGTATACGCTCGTTGTCAGTTGCCGTGACATAGAAACCGCTAGACAAAAATTTACCTAAGAAGTCACTGATATCAGTTGGCTTTGGTGCATCCCGCTTCACCATCATGCTCACCTCATTCAGGTAATGTACTGATGAGGAATGCCGAACAAGGACTGTAGAGGTATCGTTGCTCTTCTCAACACGCCGCAGGGTAATCACACTACCATTGTCAACGTACCTGATTTCCAAATCCCCCGCCTCGGTAATCTCCCAGACCACCGACCGATTGGTCAGCTCGGTGATCCCGGTATTATCAGCGTTGAAGCGGAGAACATCTGAACAAGTCTCTCCATGAGTACAGTGGGAGGCCAAGGAAATGTCATCTGTGAGCAGATTATTAATTGCCCACGCACCCACCACCTCAACTGCCGTAAAGGGTTCGAATTCCATTGTCGGCGCCAACATATCCATCTCAACGACGTCGCCTCTACTAACCCTTATGGGCTGACTTAAATCGAGCGCTAATCGATCATCCAAAGAGTATTCAAACGTCGTGATGGTATATTGCAGCCGCCAGACCCTTGGGCCCTTTTCGATTAGAGCAAACCTAAACTCTCTCTTCGACCTAAGCGTCCATTGAGGCGGGCCGTTCGGATCTGCTAGCGCTAGGCGGTCAACGTTCCGTAGCGATGAATCGTTATTATTAAGAGCGGGATAGTACGGATCACTCAAATCACTGGTCAGCACGTAGCCACCAAGACTCGCGTACCAATCACCACTGCCATTTTCCGGATCACTGTAAGTCCTGTATCGTCCATTACCCAATTGCGTCCAGGAAAATTCAGCAAGACCCAGTTTCACTGCAGGATCTTCGAGGATACCTCGTCTGTAACCTGCAACTCCAAAAGGCAAGGCACTCGCGCTGAAGTCCTCGTTTATGAAGCTATCGTCTGTATCGTGGTATTGAAAAAGGTCCTCCTCATCAATCACGCCATCATTATCATCGTCAGCATCCTCTTCATCTCCCACTCCATCGCCGTCGGAATCAAGAAATTCCAGCGGATCCAAAGGGAAGGGATCTACTGAGTCAAGGACTCCATCTCCGTCGTCATCAATATCCGCGTTGTTCCCAACTCCGTCTGAGTCGGTATCTATAGACTCAGCAGAATCCAAAGGAAATGCATCTTCTGCATCGGAGATCGAATCGTTGTCATCGTCCCGGTCTGCATTATTCCCTATGCCATCACCATCCGAATCGATTGACTCGGTTGCATCGAGAGGGAAGACATCTATCGCATCCGGCACTAGATCATTGTCCGAATCACCGAAAATTGAGTAGCCGAAAGTGCCCTCCCCAAGAGGAAACGCGCCAGACTCGTGAACTGGAGCTAATAGGGTCAGAGCCCAAACGATTGAAAGGAAGCAAGTTCGTCTAAACGCGAAACCAAAGAAATCTGCAAGCTCATCAGCTTTTTTGATGCTGACTGCAGAAATTTCTTTGGTTGGGTAAGAACAACTGCGCATTCCGTCACTCGATCAATTTCTTTGCCTTGTTCTATGTACCAGCAGTACCCTAATACGTAGATTCAGATTCTAACGCACCACCCAGTGTCGAACAGCCAAAAAAAACTTTATTTGCCCTTGTAGTTGTTATCAATCCGATAGAGAAATACCGAGAACTCAGCCGAGTGTCAGGTATTTTCGATGATGACTAAATTAGTCTGCATGCTAAGATTTCAAGTCAGAACGAGCTTTGAAGGTCTTTATATGCGGGCTGCCACATCCCTGTTTTTTCTCTTTTTTACGAACGGCATAGTTGGTGAAGAGATTTCTGTTCCAAAGACATTCGTGGACGGAGAGGTGGCTGAGGCGGCTGATTTCAACGCCAACTTTGATTACCTTGAGGAGAAAGTAAAGGCCCTTAGTGACGGAGCGCCATGGCTAGTGGCAAATCGCACCGGTGCAACTAGGGTGGAGGTAGACTGCTCCAGCGATCCGATGGCATTAGTCGATGCTTATCAAGCCAACATGACAGTTAGACAGTTAAATCTTGCTGCTAAGGGAGATTGTTACGGTGCAATAGATTTATTTGCATACACTGATGACGATGATTCGCCCACGGTTACCAATCTTCAGACTAAAGGTCAGGCGTACGCAATCTTTCCCCAAGATGGAGCCACACTGAAAATCATCCCTCGACCTATTGTGGTGGGCGAAAGCACGTATTACCTGAGCAGACTATACGCCTCGTTTGGAAATATGCTTGGGGTTAGCAACCTGACCTTGGAAATGGGCGCAGATGACTCGTACGCGCTGTTGTTCTCAAGATCCTCAAACGGCGACGTCGTCGGTGTGGAGATTGTCGGAGCGACCGATCCGACTGGCGACCAGAATGGAATCAGAATTCAAAATGGAGCGAACACATATGTGGGGAATGTCACAATAAGTGGGGTTTTAAATGGGGTGTCAATTTCAACTGGAGCATCCTTAAACATCTATGGACTAATTGATATTCGAGCTTCCAATTACGGAATAGGGCTCTTTAATGGCGGTTTCATTAATGGAAGATTTGATTCGGAAAGTTCGATCTCTGGTGATGTCAACGCTATCAATTTCAATTTGGGTGGCGTGGCATTTCTTAATGGCGAAGGCCAGTTCGTAGATGGAGCTATAAGCCTTAGCGGTGGCGCTACTCTCGCAATTTTTGGGGATCTGTCAGTAGGTGAAAATACAAGGTTTTCTGTGCAACAATCCACCCTCTATGGCTGGACGACTGCTGAAACTTCTGGCATCACGGTCGAT
>JAYYHM010000509.1:0-7762 GCA_036148415.1 Planctomycetota bacterium | reverse complement strand
ATTCAGTGTCGTAGTCGTCCCGCTCACCAGAGGGGTGAAATGTCCTCGTTACGACTGAAAAATCTGATAGATTGAGCTCAAGTCGGGTGTCGCCTTGGATCTTTGCCATCACCCGAGTGAGAAGGATCATCTCGCACATTGGAAGCATCAGTCGGTAGATTTCTGCACCGCCTACGACAAAAGTTGCCCTTTTTCCAGCTACTTGAAGCGCTTGTTCTGGATTGGACGCCGTTGTCACTCCTTCGCACCTCCAATTCGCATCACGAGTGAGAACGATGCTTGATCTGCCTGGGAGTGGTCGTCCTATCGATTCGTAAGTTTTGCGTCCCATGATCAGTACGCCCCCCATGGTGCGATTCTTGAAACGCCGCAAATCGCTGCTTAACCGCCATGGGAGATCTCCGTTATCCCCGATAATGCCATCTTCAGAGATTGCGAGTAAAGCAGTAAGCGGAGCACCGTCGTAATCATCGCTCACGTTTTTTTCCTCTCGCGGGGGTATTGCTTCTACTGTTTTGATTGTTTCAGGGGCCTGAATGTTTGGTTTCTCATTCAAGGTGGTTTAGCTCGGTTATAGAGGCAGGTTGAATGAAGTTTGTGATTGCCGACCAGCAACGTAAATGCTTTGGAATCTATTCTGAGGGAGCTCGGTCATGCGAAGCTGAACGTGTCTCACGAACTTCAAGCTGCGGCGGGCGAACCTACTGGTGGTCGGGATTGCAGTTTAGGCGGTGGGCAATGTGGCCATCAAACGGCCACCGGGGCTTTGATCGTTGGGTGTGGGTCATAGCCATCAAGTACGAAATCTTCGAATTCGTACTCGGCGATTGATGCATGGCTTGTGCGTATCTGCAGCTGAGGTAGTGGCCGGGGATGCCGTGTAAGCTGTTCTCGCGCCTGATCGAAATGATTTCGATACAGGTGTAGGTCTCCGAATGTGTGGACGAAATCACCCAGGCGGAGGCCTGTCTGTTTGGCCATCATCATGGTTAATAACGCGTAACTGGCGATGTTGAATGGGACACCTAAGAAAATGTCGGCGCTTCGTTGATAGAGTTGGCAAGAGAGACGGTCACCCGCGACATAGAATTGAAATAGCAGATGACAAGGCGGCAAGGCCATCTCCTGAAGTTGTCCAACGTTCCATGCTGAGACAATCAATCTTCGCGACTGCGGATTTTTTTTGATTTCCTTTTCTACTGTTGCGATTTGGTCGATTGTTGTCCCATCGGCTTTCTGCCATGAACGCCACTGGCAACCATAGACCGGACCTAAATTGCCCTCCGCATCGGCCCATTCGTCCCAGATGGAAACGCCATTTTGATTCAGCCAACCGATATTGGTTTCACCTCTTAGAAACCAAAGCAATTCATAAATGACAGATTTTAAATGAACCCGTTTGGTGGTTAGAAGTGGGAAGCCTTGTGCTAAGTCGAACCTGATTTGGCGTCCAAAAAGTCCTCGAGTTCCGACACCGGTTCGATCATCCCGGTCTAGGCCGTGATTTAGTACTTCATCTAAAAGTTCGAGGTAGGTTCGCATGGTGACGCAGTTACTCAATAGTTGCGGGTCGAGATCGGTTGAGCTAGTCAGTGGAGTTGATTTAACCTTGCCCGGACATAGGCTTTGTCCAGTCGATTGTCCAGTGACGATCACTAGACATTTGAACGCGCTTTGTATCGATGCCAAGGCCCCAGCAGATTTTCTGGACTTCGCTAAGGTTAAGCGCAGCATGCAGAGATTGACGGAATAGCTGTTGTGCGAATGTAGACTCCTCACCACAGTACTGCGTGACCAGATCCTCAATTTCGGCTTCTGTTTCGGGCCGGGCCAGATCACGAATAAAAATCCTGCCTCCAGCTTTCACTAATCTTACGGCCGTTGCGAGGCCGTTGGTAGGATTGTCGAGATGATGAATTAAGCTATTGCTGATCACCGTATCGGCAGCTTCTTCGTCAAGCCAATCAATATCGTTCGCATCTCCTTGGGCGAGCATCACGCGTTCGAGCAGTCCCGCCGAATCGACTTCCCGCTTTGCCAAGTCGAGCATCTCAGTCTCCTCATCGATCGCCAAGACATCGATGTTTTCGGCTTGTTTGCATAGCTCAATTGGAATACCAGCTGGTCCACATCCCAGATCAATGACTTGTGGCCCCACTGGCCCGGAAAGCAATTCCTGAACGAATCTTCGATTTACCGCTTCGTGATCCATCGATTGGTATTCAATCGCCTCTTGGTAGGGGTCGTCGGGCGTCGGTTCGGGAGTTCTGGTGAGTGTCATCGTCTCGATGCTTTCGGGTGTTGATTTTTGAAGCGGATCTCTCGAGGCTGAGCCCCGAGAGGAGCCTTGTTTGGGTTGCGGTATATTTACTTTATGAAATCACTTGGTGACTTGCAGAGAGAATACTCGCTTTCCGACTCCATTATTACACTTCCACCTACTCCGTTGGAATCAGAGTCGAGTTAAACGATCCGCTTTCTAGTTGGACGCTCTTTCGGCCCTAATGCGGGGGATGATGGATCGCAGATTTCGACCGTGATATAGATTGGGCCCGGCCCACTGCGGATTGAACTAAATGCTGGAGTATCAAGGATCCGTCGGTAGCTTCTTTGTTCTTGGTTTTGATTCCGATTGGCTGTTTTACAGTCATTCCAGCACCTTTTGAAAACACAGATCTCACCCAACCCACTACCCTGCCCTTTTTAGAATCGGTTAGTCGTCATTATGCGTAACTTCAAAATAGCTCTTCTGACAACCTGCATGATTGCAGGCGTCTTTTTGGGAATGAAACGAAGCGATAAACCTGGAAAGCAAATGAAGATATTTGCTGATTCGTTTCTCTCCACCCTTGAGGATGAACAAAAGTCCCTTGCCCTCATGCCGTATGACTCTCCAAAGCGAGTGGAATGGCACTTCATCCCGAAGAAGAATCGAAAAGGGCTTGTTTTAAGTGACATGAACGAAGCACAGCGAACTGCTGCCTTGCGACTTGTTCGAGCAGCTTTGAGTGAGGCGGGTTACGATAAAACCAGCAAGATCATGATGCTTGAAGGGGTATTGCGTGAAATGGAAGGCGAGGGTCGTAATTGGGCGAGAGATCCAGAGATGTACTACGTGACTTTGTTTGGCCAGCCAAGCGATTCGGAAGCATGGGGACTGAGTTTTGAAGGACACCATGTTTCCCTGAACTTTGTTTGTCGTGACGGAGCGGTTGTTGATAGTACTCCACAGTTTTTTGCATCGAACCCCTCGATTGTCAAAAACGAAGTCAGCGGCCCCCTGGGTAAAGGGACACGTGTGTTGCGTGATGAGGAGGCAATGGCCTTCCGATTTGTGAATGACTTGTCAAGCGAGCAGTTGAAAAAAGCTCTGATCGCTGAAGAGGCACCCGCTGAAATTCGATTCGCGGGCGAGGTGCAGGCTGTTGTGGGCGACCCTGAAGGGATCGCATTCTCTGATCTTCGATTGCGACAGCAGGCGGCGCTGAAAAGATTGGTAGATGTCTATATCAGTGCAGTTGCGGAGCCAATTGCTAAAGAAAGACGGGAAATGATCAGGCAATCGGGATGGAAAGCTGTTCACTTTGCTTGGGCAGGAGCGAGAGAACCGGGGATTGGTCACTACTACCGTATCCGTGGGGAAAAATTCTTGATCGAATTCGTGAACACTCAAGCTGATCCCGCTGGTAATCCGGCGAATCATATCCACTGTGTCTGGAGAGATCTTACCGGTGACTTCGATTTGAGTATCGAATAAGTGCTTGGCTAGGGTGATTAGGCATGATTTAAAAGGCCATCCGCGTGAGCGGTTCGTTTTTCTTATGATTTGCTTGCGGGTTAGACACCGTACTCCTCTCCATGCGTCAGCATCCGATCTGGATCCGTTTAGACGGTATTGCCCGGGTTAGGAGTAGGTCTGCTTTACCGGTATGTAAAATAGTTCATCGGCGAGTTGGAAAGTGTCTTGATCCTGATCGGTACGGAGCAGTTCCCTCATGAAAAGTTGGTTTCAGCATCTCAAGCAGCGTTGGGAAAACTGGTGTGGGGATCGTGATATGGAGACTGCGATTCGAAAACACATGACCGATTCTGGGTTCTATGGTCAGTCAGCCAAAATTCAGAATGTTCGACTCATTGCGGTGCAACGGCCTGGATGGCTTCAGGTCTATCGGTTCGAGGCAATGGTACGGGTCAATCCAGAAAATGGCGGCGACTCCCCAAAAGGGGAACCGCAATACCGACACGTCTCCGGATTGGTGAAGGATGATATTCGATTTAAATTGCAAACTGTAAGGACGTTTTCATCTGAACTAGAGCGACGCGCTTGTTTTGCTGAGTGGTCCGATGGCCTGATTTGCCTTCGTGGAGCTCAAGGTTTGGTTCCGGCAAGTCGCTTGAGTTAAACGAAGTCCGTCATGGCTCCGCGAGTTTTTCCGAACAGGCTCATGAGAGAGTAAAAACAAAATCTGAATCTGAAGAAGCCATTTTTGCGACCTCTTATCGTCTCTGAGTAAGAGGTTAGAGACAAGTTCGCTGGCTTGTGATTGGTTGTATTCCGATTTTTGTGCTTGCCTGTGAGTATCTTTGGCCCATCGAGTATCTTCGCCGAATCATGACTTTTGCCGACCAGGGGCTCCCGAAGTGGTAATATACAAAGGTAGTTATGGGGATTTGTCATCGTCTTTTACGAGTAATTCAATTGATCATTATGTTTGACGCGTGTTTCGGCAAATTTCGAGTAGAAATGTACCCTAACCCAATTCGAAGAGCGTATCAGGGATTGCTGGTCGCTTTCCTCGTTGGTCTCGCGACCTGTTTCAGTTCGAGCGGAACGATTGCTCAGGATCTATCACCCGAACAGATGGAGGAATCCGAGAAGCAATTACTCTCAGGTACGCGTCAAATAACCTTTGAAGGGCGTCGTGCGGGTGAGGGTTACTTTAGTTCCACCGGAACTCGCATGGTTTTCCAGAGTGAAAGAGATCGAGCTAATCCTTTCTACCAAATTTACCTGACCGATTTCGAAACAGGTGATTTGATGCGGGTTTCCCCAGGCTTCGGGAAAACGACTTGTGCATGGATTCATCCCAAGGGTGACAAAGTTCTCTATGCAAGTACACAGAATGACCCCGCCGCCAAAACAAAGCAGGAGGAGGAATTAGCGCTTCGAGAAAGTGGCAAGGAGAGAAGATACGCTTGGGATTACGATCCTTCCTTCGACTTATTTGAGGTGGTACCAGGAACTGAGGATTATCTTCAGCTCACCGACGCAGTTGGCTATGACGCAGAAGCCAGTTACAGCCCCGATGGCTCACAGATAGTGTTCGCATCCAATCGCGCCGCCTACGCGCAGCCACTGATGGGGCGAGCTAAAGAAATGTTTGAAGTAGATCCAGCCTACATGATTGACATCTACATCATGAATGCGGATGGAACCAATGTGAGGCAATTGACAGATGTCCGTGGTTATGATGGCGGACCCTTTTTCTCGTCGGACGGAACACGGATTTGCTGGAGAAGATTTTCAGAGGACGGAGCTTCAGCCGAAATCTATACGATGAAGACAGATGGATCAGATGTCAGGCGTCTAACCAATATCGGAGCGATGAGCTGGGCACCTTTCTTTCATCCAAGTGGTGATTATCTGATTTTCACCACCAATCGTCATGGTTTTGCAAATTTTGAACTTTATCTCGTGCGAGCAGATGGGGCGGGTGATCCGGTAAGAGTCACTTACACCGACGGCTTTGATGGACTCCCTGTCTTCCTGCCGGATGGGAATCAGCTTTCTTGGACATCGACTCGGACAGCTCAAAAAAAGTCGCAGATCTTTCTTTCAAAATGGGATGATGCCAAAGCGAGAGAACTGCTCGGGCTGAGCGAGAAAGTAGATGAAGGGGATCGGGAAGCAGCGTTTGCTGCTGCTAAGTCTTCCTCGCCCGACTTTCGACCCGAAGATGTTATGCGTCATGTAGATTTTCTGACCCGAACAGACTTAGGCGGAAGACTTACAGGTACTGAAGGTGAGCGACGTGCAACCGCTTACGTCGCTGCATACCTCGAGAGTCTCGGTTTTGAGCCAGCAGGTGAAGAGGGAACTTTTTTCCATTCATTCGAGTTTCCCGCGGGATCGAGCTTGATGGATGGTAACGAGATGAAGATCGGCGATGAATCACTCAAGTTAACAGAAGACTACATTCCGCTTTCCTTTTCTAAGCAGGGGCAGATGCCAGCGACAGGGGTGGTCTTTGCCGGATATGGTCTACAGGTTCCCGCAGGTGATGATGGGCAGGAATATGATAGCTACGTGCATCTCAATGTTGCGGGTCAGTGGGTGATGGTGCTGCGAGATTTACCGCAAGATATTTCACCGGAAACTCGTCAGAGAATGGCTCGGTATAGCTCACCACGTCGGAAGGTAACGATTGCGAGGGACCTTGGTGCTCGAGGAGTGATATTTGTTGCGGGACCCAACAGTCAGGTGAAGGATCAACTGATTCGTTTTGATCAGGATGCTTCGCAGGCCAGTGTGAGTATCGCGGCGGTGAGTGTGACAAATGAGGTTGCGGAGAAAATACTTAAGCCATCCGAGGAGCAGCTGAAAGAACTTCAGTCTACTCTTGATGACGGCTCGCTGATGATGGGTTTTGCAGTCGAGGGATCTCAGGTTTCCGCGGATATCCTCATCGAACGACGAAGGGGTCGAGGGAGAAACGTGCTTGCTCGTCTATCCGCGGGTGATGAGCCCAATGACCAGCAACCTGTAGCCATGGTGGGAGCACATATTGACCACTTGGGTCTCGGCACTGGAGGAAGTTCACTCGCTCGAGAAGATGAAGTTGATCAGATCCATGCCGGAGCCGACGATAATGCGAGTGGTGTTGCAGCCATGCTGGAGATTGCCCAACACTTGGCTTCAGAAAAGAACAAAGGCAGACTGAACAGCCAGCGCGACCTGATTGTTGCGGCGTGGAGTGGAGAGGAACTAGGCTTGTTTGGGTCGAAGGCATTTGTCGAAGATTTCTATGATCTCTATCCCAACGCGAATCGGCCGGAAACAGCAGGCGCCTCGGATGAATTGGATATCAAGCCAGTAGATGTCGCGCACGCACATGGTGCTTCGAGTCAAGAAGTTGCTCTGACACAGGCTGTTGCCGCCTACCTGAACCTCGACATGGTCGGGCGTTTGCGAGAGAAATTGGTGGTTCAGGGTATCGGTTCTTCTCCCAGTTTTGAGGGCGATGTGCAGCGTCGTAACCTCCCGGTTGGATTGCCACTTCAGCTGGACAAGGCTAGCTCCAGATTACCAACGGATACTTCAGCATTTGTTGGGAGGCAGGTTCCGATTCTTTCCGCTTTCACGGGAGCTCACGAAGATTATCACACTCCAAGAGATACCGCGGATAAGCTCAACTATGAAGGCGTAGCAAAAATTGCCAATTTAATGGCGTTGATTACCCGCGGAATCCTTACCTCGGATAAGGCACCAGTATTCGAATTGAATGAAGGTGATGCTGCGGGTAAGGATGCTCCTAGAGCAAGGCTAACGGCCTATTTGGGAACGATCCCTGACTATGTCGCAGGCGATGTGAAGGGCTTGAAATTGAGTGGCGTGTCCAAGGAGGCTCCAGCGGCGAAAGCTGGAGTGCGGGGTGGAGACATTATCGTACAGCTTGCGGGCCGGAAGATCGAAGATATTTATGACTACACCTACGCGATAGAAGCATTGAAGATCGGTGAAGAGGTAACGATTGTTGTGCAG
>JAYYHM010000508.1:0-5981 GCA_036148415.1 Planctomycetota bacterium | reverse complement strand
AAGCCGATCGATCTGCATTTGGGAGACGAATCTCCTGAACAAAACCCAAACACCCATTGAAGCAACTCAGACGATTCAAGCATCATCCTTAGTCTTAGCGGCAGACACTTACAAAGGCGGCAAATACCTCTTTGCTGGCCTTTTGAAAGGAGGTGTTGTAGCTTGGCGTCTATCGGATGGCAAACAAGTTGCCTCCATAGGTGGTCACAGAACTTCGGTGGAATCATTGAGCATTACAAAAGACAACTTCTTGGTAAGCTTCGGTGAAGACATGCGGATCCTCGCTATCGACATGTCAACCCTAGGAATTGAAAATCAGGTTTCTGTCCGACGAACATCTCTCAAGCCTGTGTTTGAACTATTACAGCAGCAGGAGCTCAAACCCGAACTTTCCACCGAACCAATTACCCAACAGGAAGCCAGAGCAGCTCTCAACCGGAATGAACCCGAACTAGCTGTGATCGAGCAGTTAAAGGCTCCAAAGGAAACCATCGATGAGGCGATCGCGGCAGCATCCGCGCTCAAGGCGGCGCTGAATTCCAAAGAAAATGACAAAGCTACAATCTCGCAAGTCCGCAGGAAACTCGCCAAGCTGAAGCCGGTTTTCTCAACCGAACTTGGCATCAATCAGGTACAAGAAACATCTGGAAACCGATTTACAAATCAGTTGTTTGAAAGCCAAACGGACTATTCATTCGAGCAGGATGACATGCTTAGATCTATCGTGATAAAAATCGATGGAAACCGCCTCTACGCTGGACAACCCTCTAAGCAAACGCCGCAAAATCGCAAACCGAACACACCGGCGGAAGCGAAGCAATTTGCAGGCAGGTTGCAGATTTGGGACCACGCACTCAGTGGATTAAAACTCCGGGACTGGACCCTTGAACCTTTTCAATTATCCACAATCATTCCCATGAATCTCTCGGCTGGTGTCGTAACTGCACCAACAGGTATGTCTTTTCTCAGTAATGGTTCAGCGGTGGGCAACCAGATCGCAAGTGCATGGGCTGTAGACAAAGCTAGTCAAAGATATGCTCACGGCTTGGGAAGTGGATACAGGAAAGAAAGCGACATCCTTCAGGTGTTCTCTCTGAACGGTCACAATGAACAATCCTCAGAGACTCCAATCTGGGTCCATCGAGGCTATGATCAAGTCGTGACGGCGGTAGCTTTTGCCAATCAAACGAACCATGTGGCTTTTGCGACCCGAGGCCCAAAAAATCATCAGATCTTTATCGCGGATCTATCGACGGGTGCACTGCACAAAGTGGAAGATTTTGAACACGCCACAGAATGGAACCAACCGCAACCGGTCACTAATCGCACTCAGCAGGCCAATCGATTCACCAACAAGCCACCCAATTTAGGGCAATACGATTCACGGATAGATGCTTCTCAAAAGAACCTGATTGGAGTCGATGCTCTGGTATTCTCTCCCGATGATAAGATTCTTGTTTCACATGGAGAATACGAGAAGAGCAAGTACAAATTGAGTCGTTGGAATATCACCTGGGATTCAAATTCGAAAGTGAAGGAGAGTCGAAAATCGATCAAAGAGCTGACGGATGAAAAGTCACCTGTAGTTCAAAATTCCATGGGTAAATGTATCTGGTTCATCGAATCACCTACCGAGACTGTTGACGACACCGATAACTTGTCGATTCATCGCGGAACCCAGTACCGTATCCTTGCCCTCAGGCCAGAGAGCTTTTCAATCATCAACATGAACTCTGCGCGAGAAGAAGAAACAATCCGTTTCCCCTCGACTGTCCGGTACATACCTGTGCATGATGTAACCCATGATGGACGTTGGCTCATCTCCGGTGATTCAAGCGGACAAGTTTATATTTGGGATTTACTGAAACGCAGTAAGTACTCCGTCACCATTGACGCCGAAACTGAAAGAATACTGAAGTCAGCAGACACTCTACTCGAGCCGTCTCAAGATCGCCCTGCGCATACGGGTCCAATCGCTGGGGTCGCGTTGTCTCAACCAGACCCCGGAAAAGACTATCCCGCATTTGCGGCTACCGTGGGAGAAGAGAACAAAATCAAGGTTTGGGAACTCTACCCGATCTTAGATTCCAAAGCTGGTAAACGATCGAAACCGGCCGCTCGGTATCCTATTTCAACGCAATAAAACTTCCTCAGAGTGAGGCGGTCATCGCACGGATTAGAATTTCCACTCACGAAGAGTCTGAGGCGCGTAGCCCACTTCTTCTTTGGAATCTTTGGTGATTGCTGGAAAGTGTGTGATGTGCGATAAACGAGCTAGAAATATCATCGCGCGATATCACCACCATCGGATCATCGATTCTTTCCTAAGAAGATGTGAAGCGAATTTTTATGCAACCGGACTCTGAAGAACCGATTAAGACTGAATTTCCCAGCGAAGGGAGACTTGCAGGCGTTGATTTCGGTACCGTCCGAATTGGGATTTCGATCTGCGATCCAGATCGCATTCTTGCAAGCCCGCTCGAAATCCATCCAGCTGAAAATTGGCGTGACGATGGAGATTACTTTCGAGAATTAGTTCGTCTTGAAAAGATCTCTGGGTTTGTCGTTGGTCTACCGATTCACTGTGATGGTGGCGAAAGTCAAAAAAGCGCGGAGTGCCGCGATTTTGCGAAATGGCTCGCCGAGGAGACATCCACACCAGTGCGACTATTTGACGAACGGTTCACCACCGCGGATGCAAAGCGACGCATGATGGCCGGAGGTTACACCAGGGGTAAAGAAAAAAAACGGCTTGATGCTGTCGCCGCGCTCGTGCTCCTGGAGTCGTTCCTGGAAGCTTCAAGATATCACCAAGAACCGGCTGGAGAAGATGTTCATTCGAACGCAGGAGGAGGGCAAAGCCTCGACTCATGACTGCATCCGTCTCCGTTAAAACGATCTAGAAGATGATCATTAAGATCTTGCATTGGCAGACCGTTGCTGCCAACGCAGTCGTGTCACTCATGGCTGATCTTTTCAACCTTGGTAAGACTCACGATGGATAGGGTCAACGATTGACTCTCTCCAAATGAATCCCAATACTCAAAGTCACTACACACTAGGCTGCCGGCCCGGTCAGTGTATCGAGAAGATCATTGAGGCGTCGCTGAGCAGCTTCGCGTCTTTTTTCTCTTTCTTCGTTTGACCACTGTGACTGAATCAAGCGAACCCGCCTCGATATCTCCAGATCGCATGGAATTGTCTCATTATGCGACTGCTTTGTCTCAGTTAGCGACGAAAGATTTTTGATTGAATTCAACATGGCTGTAATTCCTTCCTAAAACACGGAGTAAAACACCTGAAGAGACTTCGTTGAGTCGCCTTATCTCAACTGGCTACACTAAGGTGCAATCGTTGTGCCAATTGGCACAAGCGACAAAAAAAGAGTTGCGATTCACCCGCATTCGCAATAAATTTACAGGCGAATCGCTCTCCCTGTCTTTTGTATAAGTATAGGCGCGCGTCCATCTTTTTCGCCCTATTTCGCGAGCATATGGCCTACTCGCGATTCGGTGAGGC
This sequence comes from Planctomycetota bacterium, assembly GCA_036148415.1. Lineage (GTDB taxonomy): Bacteria > Planctomycetota > Planctomycetia > Pirellulales > Pirellulaceae > Rubripirellula. The sequence goes on along the minus strand of JAYYHM010000508.1, from coordinate 2,462 downwards.
TCGGTTTGCACGGACCTACCAAACCAGAAAAGAGGTTCTCGCGGAGCGTCCTCACAGGGTAGCCTGATCACTCACAGGGGCAGCCTGATCACTCACGTGCAATCCGTGTCATCCCAGGCTTTCACAAACTCTTGGAAATCTTGCAACTTCTGACCGGGCAACAGAAGAACCTCCAGTGCGAACGAATCCCCTCCCAGCAAAGCCGAACAGAATCGTAACAAGGTCGATTTTGGACACTTACCGTGCAGATCACAATATTGGATCCGCCCTACCGCATCATAAAGAATACCGTAGATCTCGTTGCTCCCACTCTCTTGCATCCAGGCAAAGGATCCATCCAACTCAAAGAACAAACCCGGAAGTTCCTCGAGACGCTCCTTTGCGGATTCAAAACTCGTTTCCAATGGTTTTCGATCCGGTCCGTAAAGATAAGCATGAAAATCACGCGCCTGCATTTTATTCCCTTTCAGCGAATAGACTCTGCTCCCCTATCCTACTCCACCAGTAAACAACGGACACCGTGGATGTTTGAGCGAATGTTGAGTGCGTAGGTGTTTAACCTCTTAGGAGCTCAGCAATCGGACGCCCATGGTCAACGATGGGGTGGGACGCCCATTCATATCCTTGATGAAAACTCTAGATGGATCGATCCCAAGATGATGATAGATCGTTGCCAAAAAATCAGCCGCAGTACAGTGGCGCTGTATCACATCTTTACCCCGTTGGTCCATGGCTCCGATGTAATGTCCGGGCGTGATGCCTCCGCCAGCCCAAAGGTTACTGAAGGCCCGGGGCCAATGATCTCTCCCCAGTTGCTTGGTCCCCGCCAACACTCTATACACCAAAAAACCGCGAGGCAACTTATCGTTGCTCCGCGGTTTTCAAGATGATTCACTTGCCAGAAAACCGTTTTGCTCCACCGGCCAGAACCGATGCAATTACCTCTTACTCGTCCGAACCAGGTCGTTTGGGAACGGCGCCACCGGGACGTGAACCTGCATCTCCTGGCCGACCAGCACCCCGACCGGGGCGACCGCCATTCGGACCTGCTTCGCGCATCCGTTCCATCATCTGCTTTAGCTCGTCACGTGAAATGGCAGCATCGCCATCTTGGTCAATTCGCTCAAGCCTAGCAGCCATTTGTTCTGGAATCTCATCCCCTCGAAGGACGCCATCTTTGTCTGCGTCTCGAGCGGTGAACAGTCGCCCCATGAATTCCCCACGCTCAGCACCCGGAACACGACTCTGAGGACCTGCTCCTTCTGGACGAGGAGTTCCCCCCGAGCCTGCCGGACGCCGATCAGCATTACCACCACGCTGCCCCATCATTGGACGCAACTCCTCTCCGGCTAGCTTACCGTCGCGATTACGATCTAATTTCCTCAAAGCAGCCGAAGCGTTGTCGATTTCAGCTGCTGAGATCACTCCATCCTTATCCGCATCCAAAGCAGCCAGGACGGGAATCATTCTTGTCATCATATCGAAACCCATTCCAGGTCTGCCGTTCTGTGGATTGAATCCACCCCGAGCTCCCTGAGGTCCGCTGAGACCACCGAAGCCACCCGGACCACGACGTTGTGGCATGAAACCTTCCGAACCCGCGTCCCTTGGACCTGCATCTTGGGGCCCTCGTCGGCCGAGATCGCCCTGCTCGGGTCCGCGTTGACCTGCGTCGCGTTGACCTGGGCCACGTTGACCTGGGCCACGTTGACCTGGGCCGCGATTTTCCAATCCGCCGCCTCGTGGTCCACGTTCCACCTGATCACCACCACGTGGTCCACGTTGAGGAGGAGCATCTTGTGCGAAAACTGAAGTTGATCCACTCAGTAAGGCTCCTATGACGACAGCATGCCGAGCACTCCAAATTTGTCGACTGCAAAATAAAAAGAATGGTTTCATCTGAAGTACCTTCCTGAAGAAAATGGGAGTGTTACACGCGGTAATCATTTCGCTCCGAATCCTTGCTCCGCAGAAGGTCGAAAGAGGATCAGTCGGTACTGGATTGATCAATCAACCTGCAGGACAGTAACCAAAGGAGGTGAGATGAGTGCAAAATGAATCTGGCAATGGATCTGGCCGGTGCGAGTACCGACTCGCGTGCCATATTTGCCCACACATTGAAACAGGCTGACGAATTGCATCAACCATAGGCTCCTAAACACCAGCGAAAATACAAAGGTTTCGCGAATTCCGAAGCATTTTCGACCAGATTTCCACTACGCTCGGCAAAACAGCATGCTCAATCCTGAAGTCTGCCCCCTTTTGCATGAGCCCAATTTGCACGAACCCCCGTTGCACTCAGGGAACACGATTACGCATTATCCCATCTAGAGAACAGGACAAACGTCAAACCACTCACGCCCTTGCTCCTGCATCCAGTCATTAATTTCCGCTGGGCCCCACAACCCGGTAGGATAACTATGCAGCTCTGGAGCAGCAGGACTATCCCACGCAGCAATGAT
>JAYYHM010000507.1:0-2955 GCA_036148415.1 Planctomycetota bacterium | reverse complement strand
GAAACGGCAGGGGACTGGAAGTTGGTCGCCTCTACTGAAATGGAGGAAAGTGCCCTTCGCATCCTGCAATGTCACGGTTGGGATCAGAGGCAATATCGAAATTCAGTCACAGGACAATTCATCACGGTTGCTGTGATGTTTGGTCCACGCGGCCCCATGGCAGTACATACTCCCGAAGTCTGTTTCGACTCCGTGGGTACCAGTCAAACGCGAGATCGTCGAGTGGAATCCATCTCAACTTCACAAAACGATCACGAACTTTGGTCAGTGGAATTTTCCAGTAAAGATTCTCCAGATGACCGTTTTGAATCTTGGTACGCCTGGAGCGACGGAGGAGCCTTTCAGGCGAGTAAAATGCCGCGTGTCTGGATGGCCAGCAACCTCTACAAAATTCAACTCTCTGGCCCCACAGGTAACGGAGCAGATCAGCCAATCCAAGATTTCCTTACCGAGTTCCTTCCTCAAGTGGAAGTGGTTCTGAAATAGAGACGCAACTCCAAGATGCAATTCGCGGAATTTAACGAATCCAACACGGAAGAATCATTTGAACATTTCCTATGCCTAACTACCATTGGATGAGGGTTAGCTGAACGAGGTAGAGCGCCCTCGAATTGAGACGACTGTCACCGCTTGGTCTTCAGGCTAACTCCCGAGACAACCACTTTTACTAAATCGTCAATTAACATGTCTCTCACTGAGATTTCCCGCACTGCAGCCTCGACAACGGAGATGGGCCATGGCTTCTCTCCAAATGAGAGCGCACGGGTGTCTCCAGCAAGCAACTGGACAGACTCAGTTAGTGAAGGAGATGTAGAGTTTCGCCTACGCACACCCAGTCAGCGTTACCTGTCCTTCAAGAGTGGTATCGATTGTGTGACCGGCTTTAGCCTGCTCGTGATTACCTCACCAGTCATTCTGATGCTCGCAGCGATCGTCCGATGCACCTCTGAGGGACCTGCCATCTATCGCCAGCGTCGCGTCGGCAAGGATGGACAGATCTTTGAACTCTTGAAGTTGCGATCCATGGTTCGTAATGCAGAAGCACCCGGAAAACCTGTTTGGTGCTCGACGAATGATTTGAGAATCACCAAAGTGGGAAGAGTGCTGCGTAAGTTGCATTTGGACGAACTCCCGCAACTGTGGAATGTTGCAAAGGGCGAGATGTCTCTGGTTGGACCCCGTCCTGAGCGTCCTGAGATTTGCATCAATCTTGAAGAAGAGATCAGCGGATACCACGACCGCCATCAGGTAAAACCGGGCATCACCGGCTTGGCACAAGTTAATCTTCCTCCCGATCAAACGATCGAGGATGTGCAGCGGAAACAGATCTTAGACCTTCGTTATATCGAAGAGGCCAATGCATGGCTGGACCTTCGAATGATTCTTGCCACGACCCTTCGAATGATCGGTCTGAAAGGTGGGACGGTCATGAAGCTGATGTGCCTCTGTCGCCGCAATTATCTTCAGCAGCAGTTGGAAACCAAGCCCGAAGTGTTAAAGCAAGACGACGAATCATCGCATTCCTTTGAATCCGTCCAACCTTCGGAATCGCCACGCCTCCCTCGCTAAATTTCACAACGCGAGAACATGCGGATTCTGATTGATTCCACTTCAAGTATCATTAGATGCACCGCAAAAGTGAGTGGTTAGGTAAAAGACGCTGATCGCCAAGCATTGAGTCCCGCGTAATCACAGCTTCATTAGTGGTAAATCGTATTCCACTCTTGTTATGGAAGCCTAAATTCAAAGTTAGCTTTTAAACAACGAGTCTCCCATTCAAAAAGAAACCACGTTCCTATTTCTATGACTCTGATCAATGCATTGACGGTGGACGTGGAAGACTACTTCCAGGTATCCGCATTTGCTGATCGCATCAGTCGAAAAGATTGGGATAAGCTAGACTGCCGAGTCGCAGCCAATACCGATAAGTTGCTATCGATCTTTGATGATCATGAAGTGCAGGGAACCTTCTTCATCCTGGGCTGGGTTGCAGAACGCTACCCGGCACTCGTCAAGCGAATTCATTCCGCTGGACATGAAATCGCAAGCCATGGATACTGGCATCAACTAGTATACGATTTGACTCCGGAAGAATTTGCAAAGGACTTGCGAAACAGCCGTGAGGCGATCGCTAACGCCTGTGGAGTCGAAGTCATTGCCTATCGCGCGCCAAGTTTCTCGATCACCAAAAAATCCTTTTGGGCCATCGATGTACTTGCCGAACAGGGTTTCAAAATCGACTCGAGTATTTTCCCCATCAGTGGACACGACCGCTATGGAGTACCGGATGCAAAGAAAGAGATTCACACGTTGGAAACCCAACATGGATCCATTAAAGAGTTCCCACCCACCGCATGGCAATACGGTCGAATCCCGTTACCGGTAGGCGGAGGCTACTTCCGGCTTTTCCCATTATCCGTGACGTCCCACGCGATTTCAAAAATCAACGCCGAAGGTCGCCCAGCTATGTTCTACACCCACCCTTGGGAATTCGACCCGGAACAACCCCGAGTTCCCGGCTTGTCCAAGGGCACACGTTTTCGACACTACGTTGGACTCAGCAAGACAGTAAAACGTCTAGAGAAAATGTTGGATCAATCCAAATTCGGAACGGTCAGCGAAGCCATCAACGTTTGATTGGATAGACCAAGAGCAGATCATTTCGAACGAAACCATTTCACTCCGCAAAGAATTCGTGCAACGTCAAAAGATTCTTTTCCTGACGCATCGATTTCCCTATCCACCGAATCGTGGAGACAGGATTCGCTCATATAACCTCTTACGTGTACTTGCAGATCACTTTGACATTTCATTGGTTTGCACATCCGATGAACCCATCACAGAAGAACAGATCTCACACGTCAAACAATTTTGTTCACAGATCTTTGTATCCGAACTAGGAAAATGGAATCGACGAATACGCGGTGGTGCTGCCTTGCTGAGATCGAAGAGCCT
>JAYYHM010000506.1:0-4706 GCA_036148415.1 Planctomycetota bacterium | reverse complement strand
ATGTTGCCCACTCCCCCACTCCATCGAGTGTCATGATCGCCGCTTTTTGGAAGGGAGATGAGTAAAAAGCGCTTGCGGCATGTGATTGATGATGTTCACAAAAACAGATTCGGCCACGGTATTCACCACCTAATCCTTTGTTGATTTCTCTTCTCAGCTGCAGCTTTGGACCCGCCCACTCAGGCATCGCCTTTCTAAAGGACAGAAAACCATGGGGAGCATAACTGAGATAGGTTTCTAGAAGTCGGTCAAATTTGAGTAAGGGCTTTTCGTAAAACCCAACGTGATCGATTTCGCTCGCCGACAAACCCGCCTCACGGAGACAGTAGTCAATGGAATACCTTGGAAACGCGGCGTCATTTTTCTTGCGAGTAAACCTCTCCTCCTGTGCAGCAGCAATCATTTCACCATCCACCAATAGCGCCGCGGCGGAGTCATGATAGAAGGCAGAGATACCCAGTATTGCTGTCATCAGTTACTTTACAATTCAAAACATGTGGTGTAACGCAAGTCTAACGAACCTGCTCCACCTCAAAATAAAATAGGCAAATCAGCATAAAACCCTGTGATACTAAACCCATACAGGGCTGATCATAACAACCTATCCCGGCCGCTCGTCCAGGAATCCTCATCACCATGATCGCGAAGTATAGTGAAAAAAAGGCTGACATTCACTGTTTAAATTCAGCATATCGAGCGGATCGGCAATCCTACCACCGTATGATGGAGTATCCGATCGGAATGGCCTAAGGCACTTAAAGTCACTTCGCTGATTCATATTTTGAAGCAGCAGAACTCAACCTCGAAACGATTGGTAAATATGTCATCTAAAGAATCACCCAATCAAGATCTTGAACTTGTCCGCAAAGTCAAGGCAGGTGATCAACAAGCATGGAAAGAGCTGATCGAGACATATGAGGGTCGTCTGCTTGCCTATATTGACTGCAGGATTAATGACCGTTCTACAAGTGAAGACATTGTTCAGGATGCATTCATTGGCTTTCTTAATAGCTTGCCGAATTATGACGAAGATCGACCGCTTGAAAGCTACCTGTTTGCGATCTGTGGATACAAACTCACCGATTACCTTCGTCGTGAAGGCCGTCGACCCAAACTACAACTTCGCCGGAGCTCAAATCAAGATACCCAAGACCAAGCTTGGGTTGGCCCTCATCGTGTTGCGAGTTCCATTGTCAGAAGTGCTGAACAAAAACAGATCGAAGAGCAGGTGATTCAAATAGCCATTTCAGAGCAAGTTGAACACTGGAAGAGGACGGATCAGTGGACCAAACTTAAGGTCATCGAAATGATCTATGTCAAAGGATCCGGAAATAGGCAAGTAGCAGACTTACTTGCAATCTCGGAGCAGAAAGTCGCCAACTACAAGAGTGACTTTCAAATGAAACTACGCAGTATCATTCAACGAATGAATTTGGAAGAAAACGTATTCCCAGAACTTTACGAAACTCCCGCTCCAGAACAACGAGCTCAGAGCTCTTCTTAAGCGTGATCAGACCGGTCGCCTTTCCAGACCCGCCATGGTCCCTGTACTGGTTGCGAACTGATCTACCGCCAGACCATTGGCTTGCAGGATCGACACGAAAAGGTTGGGCAATGGGTAATTATTGCGTTGATCAAAGGCTAGGTGCTTACCATGACCAAAGGGCCCACCGGCAAACAACACCGGCATATTACGATTATCGTGATTCGAGGCATTTCCGAGATTACTGGTTAACAAGACCGAGGTATGGTCAAGTAATTTACCACTCGTATCCGAGTGATCCCGAAGCGATCGCAGGAATTCGGCCCATTCTTTTACCAACGCAGATTCGACAAGTGCCAATTGTTCCAACTTCGCCTCATCCTTTCCGTGATGGCTAAGATTATGGTAGCCCTGATCCACACCTTGAATCGGAATCACACCACCCGCGCCAGGCAGATGCAAGGTGACATAACGTGTGCTGTCTGTTTGCAACGCGAGTTTGATCAACTCGAACATCGTTTTTTGGCGACCAATCAAGTCACTGGGATTCGCAATATCAATCGGCGCTGACTGACCTACCTCTGGCTTTGGTAACGTCGCCCATTTCTCCGTTTCCGCCATGCGTTTCTCTAAATTCCGAACGCTTGAGAAGAATGCTTCTAGCCGCTCTCGATCCTGAGAGCCGAGTGTTTGCTGCAACGATTTTGCTTCCGACCCCACAAGATCCATAATGCTGCGGCCCTGCTTGATTCTTGCTTCCTGCTGCTTTCGAGCTGCTGGGGACTCATCAACAAAGAGCAATTCAAATAATCCTGAAGCGCGATCAAGGGGAGGTATCATCGCACCATTCTCGGTGTAGCAGGGACTGGTCGACCCCCCAGTACTTAGAACCAAAGATGGGAATCGAGTTTCATTTCCGCGATACTTCGCAAGATATTGATCCACTGAAATCGTATTTTTCGCTCGACCTGAAGATCCCATTGGCGCGGCGGTCAGAATACTGGCTTCCGCTCTGTGACCACCCTTTACCCCAGGATGTGAGACACCGGAGAAAACGGTATATCGATCTCGAAGATCCTCCATGCCCTGAAGGTAGAGCGATGATTGATAGTCTGCCCCCTCTTGCACAGGTACAAGATTCGAAGCGACCAGCCCCAGACCCAAGGTTACTGCAACAAAACGTTCAGGGGACCGAGGATTCTCTTTTGCGAGGGCGGGTTGCATTGCACTTAGCCAAGGAAGACTCATTGCAATTCCACTGCCGCGAAGCACATTACGCCGGTCGATGAAGCGAGTCCCCACCATGCGGCCGAAATGCGCTTTTGGATCAGTAATCATCTTGGTCGGTCCCACTCTTGTCTTCGTCACTGAGGTTTATTTTTTTTGAAATAGAGAACTTAACACCACTTGTTCCAAAATGGTGCGAATGCCGTAATTACTCTGTTCAGCTTTTTGGAGCAGGGCACTGAGTTCATGTCGATCCGAGAACGAAATCCTTGAACCGGTTCCGTAGGTAATTAACTTTTCGGCAAAATTCTCTGCAAGCGGCAACGGTTTCTCTGAAAGCTTGGTCTTAAATTCTTGAAAAGTGTCAAATTCTCGGCCGTCCATCAAGACGCCACTCGCGTCAATGCTTAACGCCTTCTTGGAGCGTCCCTTTTGGGAGACTCGATAAGATTCTCTCCATTTCCCGGCAGCATTAAAATTTTCCAAAGCGTAGCCTGGCGGGTCTACTTTTGCATGACAGCCACTGCATTCCAGATGACTGAGATGCAACTGCATCTGCTCCCGAATAGACTTGGCACCACGTACATCGGGCTCCACAGCAGGAACATTCTCAGGTGGTGGTGGAATTGCTACACCCAAAAGCCTCTCAGAGACCCATATTCCTCGAAGAATAGGCGAGGTATTGGTTCCATTAGCGGTCACCTTTAGAAGAGAGCCGTGCGTCAATATCCCTCCTCGCCTAGCGTCCTCTTCCAAAGAAACCAGTCTCATCTTATCGCCAGTGATATCGTCAATCTCATAGTAGGCTGCTAGACGACTGTTCAGGAATGTCTGATTCGAGTTAAACATTTCCACCACGGGAGCATCCTGATCCAATAACCACTGCAAGAAATGATGGGTCTCCGACAACATTGAATTCTGCACGACGATATCAAAATCAGGATAGAGCTTTCGATCAGGCTCAGTGAAATCAATATCGATGAGATCAAGCCACTGAGCGGCAAAATCTTTAACAAAACTAGCCCCTCTGGGATGCTCTAACATTCGCTCCACTTGAGAAAGCAAGCTTTTCGGCGTCAGAAAGTCTTCCTCTCGCATGCTTCGGAATAATTCATCATCGGGCATGCTACCCCACAAAAAATAGCTCAATCGACTGGCAACCGAGGCACGGTCTAGATCTTCGGTCGACTCGATCAGGAAAAGGAAACGTGAAGAACAAAGGATCGCTCGGTAGCAGGATAACAATGCTTGAACCGGTTCAACACCGCGTCCCAACTCGACCTCAAGCCAATCCAGATATTGAGAGATGTCCTGCGGACGCACCTCTCGCCTGAACGCACGCGCAGCGAAAATACTCAGTTGCTCACTCGCATCTCTCAGGGCATCTTGGCCTACGTAGATGATCTCTTTGCGGTTGGGCTGGAGTCTCACCGGCATTTCGCCGAACAAACGTTTGCGAACCTCATCTTGATTCCCACCAGGATAGATGGCTTCAATCTGCATCGAATGCAATGCCACACCGGGAACGTTCTGTGGACCTCCCTCACCGGCACCCACTTGACCACCGCGGAAAGAAGCACGTTTCAGTGTCGAATCTGCGGGACGTATCTCAATCATATGTCCAGCAGGAACCCAAGCTTCAACAACATGCTCGACCGGCTCCTCCGTTGCTTCGAACGATTCAATCCAATCCATCAACGGTGCCCCACTATTGCATTGCCCACTTCGCACCGAACACCAAACTCCTCCCACCTCCGGCTGCTTCACCGCGGATGCGGTGAAGCGAATGCGATACCAACCACTCTCGCTCACCGTCGTCGAAGTGATGCGACCGTAGAAAACCAGACCACTCGACCAAACCACCGCAAGATCGTCGATCATCTCGGGATCACGACAACGTCGCTTTGGATTCTCTCTCGCAAGCTCTCTCGCCGTATAGTTTCGCTGATAAACTGGCTTCTTATCCATCAAGCGTTGCATTGCCGCGTCGAGAGCA
>JAYYHM010000505.1:0-3162 GCA_036148415.1 Planctomycetota bacterium | reverse complement strand
AGTCCGTACCTTTGATACGCGATTTTGGTTCGTTCCTCTTTTGACAATTGTTCTGCCGAGGACCGAAGGGGATTTGGCCATGATCTCCAAACTTGGTCAAAGGTAGATTGATTAAAGTCACTAGTTAGGACAGGTAGTTCTGTTAGGACTTTATATCCACGTCCGACAGCATTTTCATTCCCTTGAACGCATTGGGTTCCCATAAAGCCGATGAGAATAGTGAGAGGGGTGAGATTCGGTTTCATGGTTTGTTCCTTGTCTACCGTGGTTTAATAGGATAGACCGTTGGCAAGAAAGTTGCGTTCACTCCATATGGGTTTGTGGCGAAGACTGTTTTATGGGGATGACAAAAATAGAAGGAAAACGAACGGGTTCTTCACGGTCTTCCTTCAGGCCAGTCGTATTTACTCACGATCTCGCGAGATGATCACGGAGAGATTCCCAAAGCCTTTGATTTCGCCATTGTTTTTTAGTGAAACCCCCAGTCGTCTTGGGTGAGTCCGAGCAAGCAGGATTTCTCTCCCATCACTACCAAATGTTCCTCGGTGATCCAGCCAAAGCTTTGCGTTGTTGTGTATTCGGTAGGGTCCGCACAAAGGGTAGAGTAGATATTTTTCGAGATTAGCTGTATTTCCTTGACGATCGACGGTTTGATTCGACTGATTTTCATCCCGCCGATATAGCCTCTCCTCGATAAGACCCGGGGAAAGCCATATCTTGTCCTTTTCTGAAGCTACTCGATTGATGTATTCAATCGCTTCACGCCAATGCTCACCCCGTTTTGCATAGGCAATTGGGTATTTGTGAAGGGTTTGTGTGATGCCTTGGCTCCACGCAAGAGTTCCGACAAGGATACCTGCTAAAATGGATGACTTGTAATAAAGGGATCGCGATGTAGTCTGACTGGCCTGATTGCCTATCGTTTGTGAAACGAAGATCACGGGTAAACCAGAGAGGCATGCGAATACAGGAAGCAGTGCAATCAAATACCTGCGATGCCAAAGTGGCGTTATGGGTGGATAGGAAAGAAGCCAGTAAAAACTGGTGATGAGAGTGCAAATGAGAGTGCATCCGATTGCAACGAACATTAGGTCCCGACGCTCTTGCTTGGATGAACTGCCAAGGATGAATAGAGCAATCGTTGAAATTATCAGCGGTAATAAAAGTAGTAGACTCCAGTTCCACATCTGCAAGATTTGCGAGAGCGTTTCAGACTTGCCAAAAGCGCTCCATAACTCTCTGGATTTCCACGAATCGAGCAAGGTTCGTTGAAGCAGTGCTATTGCACCGATAATGGTGAGGAGACACAAAGCTAGGGTCCAAGGCCTTGATAACGTGATGGTAAGCTTGAATTCGCCTCTGAGTATTTGATCTGAGCATACAAAAAGTGGGAAGCAAATTAGCACTCCTATGGAAGTGGGTTGAATTGCTAATCCTAAGAAAATCGAGCCCAGCATGAAAAACCATGGGTTCACCACGCCGGTCGCTCGACTCTTTCCAAGTAGCACCAAAGAGCACGCTAGCCCAATAGTGGAAAGTAGAATGATCCATGCATAGGGTCGTAGCTCGGTACCAAAGAAAATCGAATTTTGTTCGATTGCGAGAATCATTCCAGACGTGAATCCGCCAGCGATGCACCGGAATCGACGGATCATAAAGTAAGTCAAAATAGCGCATGCCGCGCTTGTGGCTAAGACACTGCTGAATCTCAAACCCAACTCACTTTGCCCGACTACTTGTTTCCAAAGCCAGAGTCCCCAGAAATAGATGGGAGTCTGATGACCCACTTCGGCTCGCTCAAGAACCTCGTCGAAGCTATCCCAAACACACCAAGCGGAGTGCAGTTCATCGACCCATAAGCTTTCATAGCAGGAGGGTGCCCGGAGAAAAATTGCAGTGCCAAAAATCAATAAAGAAATTGAGGTCGCAGTAAGATTCGGAGCTCGATGGTGGTTCATAAGATTGGAATTGATATCAGTAAAGTCTTGAATCAGATCAACCTAGATAGTTCGAAGGATCTCACAAGCTTTATCAGTATCCTCTTCGGAAACATTGAGGTGGGTAACAAGGCGGATGGTTTGTTTACCAGTGGTAAGGCACTTGATACCGTTCGATGCGAGTAGTTCAACCATCTCGCTGGCTGTGCCACGATCTTGGCGAACGTCACACAGAATGATGTTGGTATCAATCCGCTCTTCCCTGACCCTAAGAGATTTACCTTGCTGACAAGCAATACCCAATCGTTGAGCATGATCGTGATCCAGAGCGATCCTATCCTGATGATGCTGGATTGCGTATAACGCAGCTGCTCCCAAAACACCCGCTTGCCTCATCCCACCACCGAATAGTTTTCGCTCTCGCCGTGCCTCATCAATGAATTTTTGGCTACCCACTAATGCAGAGCCTACAGGGGCCCCCAAGCCTTTGCTAAAGCAAATACTGATTGAGTCGAATGGTTCAGCAAGCTCATTCAGTGGCTTACCTGTTGCAACCGCAGCGTTCCATAGACGTGCTCCATCGAGATGCGTTGAAAGTCCATTGTTGTGAGCCCAATAGCAAATTTCCCGCACCTCTTCCTGCGGCTGAATTCTACCACCCCAGCGATTGTGTGTGTTCTCTAGGCATAGCATCGTAGTGCGGAGGAAATGTTCATTTTCCGGACTGATCGAATCCTGAACGTCAGAGACACGAAGCACTCCCCCCTGCCCCGTTATGGTTTTGGCAACCAATCCTGAAAGCTGCGCGTAGGCTCCCTGCTCATAGTGATGGATGTGACAATCGGCTTCGCAAATGAATTCTGTTCCGCGCTGGCAATGGAGTCGAATCGCGATTTGGTTGGACATCGTTCCAGTTGGCATGAAAATCGCCGCTTCTTTACCAAGAAGCTCTGCTGTCGCTATTTCAAGTTCCCTAAGTGTTGGGTCAATATCGATGACGTCATCGCCCACTTCCGCATCAGAGATAGCTTGCAGCATGGCCTCAGTGGGTTGGGTAACGGTGTCACTGCGTAGATCGATAAAATCTGTGCTAAATGTCATACCTTGGGCTTTCCCTGAGTTCATGAAAAGTAGGCTCTTGTTTGCGTCTTAACGAGAAATTCTGCTCTGGCATTGGAACGTCCCGCAACTAGGAATGCGTCGATCGCGGAGAAACTGGGGGGCT
>JAYYHM010000504.1:0-2863 GCA_036148415.1 Planctomycetota bacterium | reverse complement strand
CGTGATTTCATATCGTGGCAACTATCGACCAAAATAATCTAAAATCGAAATCAGGTTCTGAGCAAAAGAGTAGAAAACCGGGCCGTCCGGTTACCCCGAGGCTGAGAAAAGTTCTTTACGTCGTTTTGACTCTTTTCGGCGTCCTTTCAGCCAATGGCCTTTATCTCACGGGGGTTACTTGGCTTCAGTATTTCACCGGTCAGATCTTTGAGACCCATTTCTATCAATTGATGTTCCTCGCGCACCTAGGGCTTGGCTTACTGTTGATCGTTCCCGTAGTGGGCTTTGGTTTTGTCCATATGTGGCGCAGCAAGGATCGTAGAAATCGGCGAGCGGTGAAAATTGGTTACGCATTATTTGCGATCGCATTAATTATTCTCATCACAGGAGTCCTGCTGACTCGAATTGGCTCTTTCGCTGTCGTAAACCCAACAACGCGAAGCATTTTTTACTGGATGCATTTAATTGCTCCGCTCGGTGCAGTGTGGTTGTATTGGCTGCATCGACTCGTTGGCCCCCGAATTAAATGGCACGTCGGCCGGCGAGTAGGTTTGGCGATCGCCTGCTTTGTATCCTTGATGGTGGGTTTTCAAGCTTCTGACCCCTCACGCAGCGGAGATGCCGGACCCAAAGATGGTAAGAGGTACTTCGAGCCATCACTAGCCAAAACGGCGACCGGGAAATTCGTTGCTGCTGAAACTTTGATGAATGATGAGTATTGTCTGAAATGCCACGGAGATATTTATGATTCAGCGATTCATAGCGCTCATAAGCTGAGTAGCTTCAACAACCCGGCTTACCGAGCATCGGTTAGAGAGACGAGGCGAGTCGCTCAGGAGCGTGCGGGGAGCGTTCAGGCCTCGCGATGGTGTGCTGGATGTCATGATCCTGTCCCCTTCTTCTCGGGGAAATTTGATGATCCTAATTACGACGATGTCAATGATCCCACGGCACACGCAGGAATCAGTTGCTCAGTCTGTCATTCGATTCAGTCAGTGGACAGCCATGTTGGGAACGCGGATTACACCATCGATGAACCCAAACACTATCCGTTTGCTTACAGCGAAAATCCACTTCTCTCGCAGTTGAACGCTTTGATGGTGAAGGCTAAACCAGCATTCCATAAGCACGAGATGCTAAAGCCTTTTCATAAGACAGCTGAATTTTGTTCCACTTGTCACAAGGTTTCTTTGCCGCAAGAAGTCACCGACTATAAGGAATTTCTGCGCGGGCAGAATCATTACGACAGTTATCTGCTCAGTGGGGTATCTGGGCATGGTGCACGAAGTTTCTACTACCCAGAGGTGGCACAGCAAAATTGCAATGAATGTCACATGCCTGCGATGGCGAGCAAAGAGCTTGGTTCACGTTACATGGAGAAGCTTGGCGAACTTGGTGTTCATACGCATGCTTTCCCCAGTGCTAACACAGCCTTGGCACACTGGATGGGTGACAAAGAAAGTGTCGAGCGGCATCGTGAGTATCTCAAAGGCACTCTGAGAGTTGATCTCTTCGGCCTAAGGGAAGGGGGATCCGTGGACGGCCCACTCCAATCCCCTCTTGGAGATCAAGCGACTGTGCAGGCGGGAGAAAGTTATCTCATCGAGACCGTTTTGAGAACGATGAAACTCTGTCATCACTTTACGCTAGGCACCAGTGATTCCAACCAAATCTGGTTTGAGATCACTGCAAAACAAGGCGATAAAATCCTTGGAACAAGCGGTCAGCGGGATGATCGGGAGAAAGTAGATCCGTGGTCACATTTCGTGAATTCTTTCGTTCTCAATCGTAAAGGGGAACGAATCAATCGTAGAAATGCTCAGGATATCTTTACGCCGCTTTACAGCCATCAGATCCCTCCAGGAGCCGGACAGACTGTTCACTACCGACTTGCAGTTCCTACTGACGTCACTGAGCCCATCACTGTAAAAGCTCGCTTGTTGTACAGGAAGTTTGACACAGAGTACCTCGATTATATCCGCCGCGATCGCGATCAGGAGGTTGATCTGTGGTCGCTCGGCCAACCCGGAGATCCCAACGACCTGCCCATTGTCGAAATTGCAAGTGACGAAATTGAGCTACTGGTTCAGAGTGATGATATTGAGACTACTGAGACCTCTCGAAGTCAGACACGGGAATTGAGTGAATCAGGGCCTCCGCTTTGGCAGCGGTGGAATGATTACGGCATCGGGATGTTGCTTAAAGGGAAAGCTGAGTTGAAGCAAGCTGCCGAAGCGTTTGCGGAGGTGGAGAAACTGGGTCGATATGACGGACCACTTAACCTTGCTCGCGTTCAGTTCGCTGAAGGTGATCTTGATGCTGCCACCGAGTCACTGAAGAGAGCGGCAGAAATGGATCCGGCGCCTCCAACATGGACGCACAGCTGGTTGAGCGGTATGGTGAACCGGCAACAAGGAAATCTCCGTCCTGCAGCGGACTCTTTCACTGCTGTGCTTGAGACACGAGTGCCAGCTCGAGGATTTGATTTTTCACTCGATTACGTCGTGAGGAATGAGCTAGGACTCACACTGATTGATTTGGCTCAGCAGGCCGATATTCAAGACCAAGAGGAAGAGTACCTGGGTTTCCTTAATCAAGCTCGAGATGAGTTTGAGAGGGTGCTCGAGATCGATTCTGAGAATGTGACCGCGCACGCGAATCTTGTCGAAATCTACTCGCTGTTAGGAAATTCTGACAGAGAATCCTATCATCGTGAGTTGCATTCAAGGTACAAGCCTGATGACAATGCGGCGGAAGTGGCTGTGCCGGCAGCACGTCGGCGATACCCTGCTGCTAATCATGCAGCCGAAGCGTTGGTGATCTATGATCTTCAACGGGAGCAGTCTGAGTCCGATAAACCGAT
>JAYYHM010000503.1:0-4931 GCA_036148415.1 Planctomycetota bacterium | reverse complement strand
AAGAATGGGAAGCTGCTTCAGGCAGGGTGCGTTCAAAAATGCACGAGGAGTTGATTGGCAGGCTCCCCAAACCTACCCTTCCCATCCAACCTCGAACACGTCGGATCATTACCGACCAACACTACGATGCCTATGAGGTAGTACTTGATGTGTACCCTGACGTCATTGCGTCCGGGATTCTACTTCTTCCGAAAGGCATCAAAGAAGGAGAGAAACGACCCGTTGTTGTCTGTCAACATGGGCTAGAGGGAACGCCTATGGATACAATCCATGATCAAGAATCGCGTGGCTACCGCGCCTACAAATCATTCAGCGTTCAACTGGCGAAGGAAGGCTTTATCGTCTACGCGCCTCAAAATCCCTACCGAGGACAGGATGCATTCAGGACCTTGCAGCGAAAGTCCAATCCTCTCGGGCGAACTCTGTTTAGTTACATCATCCCACAACATCTCGTCACACTGCGATGGCTCTCACAACTATCGTCGGTTGATGCCGATCGAATTGGATTTTATGGGCTTTCCTATGGGGGTAAGACTGCCGTCCGAGTGCCTCCCTTCCTACCACCGACGGAAGATGAACCAGGCTACGCCCTGTCAATCTGTAGTGCTGACTTCAATGAATGGGTTTCTAAAAATGCCTCGACCGACGCACCGTTCAGCTATGTCTGGACACCCGAATACGAAATCTTTGAATGGAACATGGGTAATCTCGCTAACTATGCAGAACTGGCCATGCTGATGTCACCTAGACCCTTCATGGTAGAACGCGGCCATGACGATGGAGTGGGTATCGACGAGTGGGTGGCTTGGGAATTTGCGAAAGTCCGCAGGCACTACGCGAAACTGGGAATTGCAAATCAAACTGAAATCGAATTTTTCAACGGCCCCCATACTATCAATGGCAAAGGGACGTTCGACTTCCTGAAACGACATCTGGATCACTGATCCAATCTTTTACCTCTATGATGTGAGCGGAACTATTTGTTCAGCCTTTTCAGAAATCATTTTTCAAACACATCCACTCCAGCCGACTTCAGCTGGTTGATCCATTCGGTTTTCTTACCGTCATCGATTGGATTTTCTCCCAGATAGACCTCAAGGTATGGAGCGAAACGTCGCTCTCCCGCCGAGTCGGCCGCACACATCTCCGCTAGTGGGCCAAGGTCCGTGACCTGATTCTTTGAGATCAGTAGCAGATCGAGATCAGAGAGGGACTGCAGTGCACTGAGATCTTTCACTTGATTGTCCGTGATATCCAGAGTGGTCAGCCACTTGAGCTTACCCACGACGGTCAGGTCTGCCACTTTATTTTTTGCGATATCGAGATACCAAATTTTTGGCAGATTACTAATGGGAGTTAAATCTCTGATCTGGTTATCCGCAATCCAGAGATCTCGCAGATTCTTCATCCCGGCAACGGAATCAATTTTCCTAATGTTGTTGCGAGATAGATCCAGAAGCTGAAGATTTGTAAGAGATTTGACCGCCGTAATTTCCTGAATCTGATTACCGGCAAGTGAAAGAGAAATGAGTTTATGCAACTCACGAATGGGATCGAGATCAGTGATTTCGTTGTCTTCCAGATCGATTTTCATCAGCGAGACGCAGTGCTGAAGACCTTCAAGACTCTTGATACCCTTTCCTCGCCCGATCACGTGTGGAATTTTGGCGACATCGTTTTTGGTGAGAGGCTCCTGATTGAAGCGTTTGTCAAAAACCACTGCGCGGACAGCTGCTTCCAATGCTTTGTCTGGGAACAGAGGCGTGGGAGCTGACTTGACCTCTTCATCTTTTTCTACTTCAGCAGGGGTTGAATCCGCAGGCGTTTCTTCCTTCTCCTTCTTCGATTCAACCTTCGGTTGTACCGCCTCCGTTGCAACTTCCGCCTTTTTGTCCAGACCGTTCTCTTTCTCGTCAGCCAGACCTTTGGAGAAAAACGCGAGGACGAGAACCAAGGCAGTTAGGAAATTGCGAAAGCATAGGTCTGAACAATACAAAAGCATGGAAACGCTCGGAAAAGTGTGAACACCCGGTTAAAACTGGAAAAGATTGTGTGAAGCAGAGTTTACTGTGCTTCAAACGGGTGTTCCACAACCTGCCGCACGATTATTCGCATGGAGCAGAGCAATTCACCGTTATTTTCCGCTGAAATGCACTTCCGTGATGCAGAAAAGCGAGCAAACGCCGACAACAATCCTCACGAGTCGTAGGCTTGCTCTGTTAGTTGAATGCGTGTGGTAACGCTACCACGATCTCAAAACTGCTCACGAGGATCGGTAAGCCCATCGGCGAGTCGTCTTAGAGCTTCGGTTTCGATCTGTCGAACTCGTTCTCGGGTCAACCCAAGCTCTTCACCGATCTCTTTCAATGTACGCGGCTCGTCACCCTCGAGTCCAAAACGCAACTTCAAAACAGTCGCTTCGCGTTCATCGAGATCATCCAGCAGTTCCATGGCGTGACTAAGAATGTCATGATCCAACATCTCTTCGTCAGGAGCCTTGAGACGCTCATCCATCACCATTTCTCCGAGCGACCAACCGGATTCAGATTGATCGCTCTGGGGTGTACTGTTATTGATTCGGATCGCCTTGCGAATGATGGGTAATTTTTTCTTGGGTAACCCCAGCACTCGAGCCACCTCTTCATTCGTGGGTGTGCGACCCAATTCCTCACTCAGTCTTGCGGTCGCTCGCCGCCACTTGCTCAACAACTCGACCATGTAAGCAGGAATTCGAATCGTTTTCGCACTGTTGATCAGTGACCTTTTGATCGACTGCTTAATCCAATAGCTCGCGTAGGTGCTAAAGCGAGTGCCCATCGTTGGGTCAAAGCCCTCAACCGCTCGCAACAAACCAAGATTGCCCTCCTCGATAAGATCCTGAAGCCCTAACCCCTTGCCGGTATAGCCTCTCGCAATATTGACAACCAAGCGGAGGTTTGCACGAACCATTCGATCACGAGCAAGGACGTCACCCTGCCCAATCTGAGCAGCAAGATCGAGCTCCTCCTGAGCCGTCAGTAGAGCGGTCTCATTGATCTCGCGGAGGTAAGTCTCGAGTGGGGATTGAGCAGAACGTTCTCTCACCGCAGAAGCGCGAGCTTTGGAACTCTTGGTCTCAGCGGATTGATTTGCAGCTGTAGCGGTCTCCGCAGATTGCGGGGCTTGGAGTGATGACATAACAACGATCACATGGAATGACTCAACCATAGCCAAGGAGTGAATGCACTGCACTTCGTGAAGGCTTGCTATTGGGAAGTTGCCTGCCTTCGTTACCTTGCATTATCCATGGACTCGACGGAGTCGGGATTGGATTGGGAAACAAAGGGAACATCGGCAAGCAGGATCAGGCACCTGCAAAAACAGTGAAAATCATCTAATATTGCAAGTCGACCGGCTTGTAAGGAATCCAACAGCTGGGCGGAGAACAACGATTCTGCGTCATCCATTTCATGTGGTAGAGTATGGATAGATCGACTCACTATTTCCCACACGCCACTCAAACCCTTAAGACGAACCCTACTTAAATGCTGATTGACAGCCACCACCATCTTTGGAAGTACTCCGAGCAAGAATACGGATGGATCAATGATCAAATGAACATCCTCAAGCAGGACTTCGGAGCTCAAGAACTGAGGAAGCTTGCCGAAGTCAATGGCGTGGACGGATTTGTATCTGTCCAAGCGAGACAGAGTCTCGAAGAAACGGAGGCGTTACTTCAAATGGGTACCCAAGAGCCTTTGATTAAAGGAGTAGTGGGTTGGGTTCCGCTGTGTTCACCCGACGTAGGAGAGGTGCTCGACCGTTATTCGGACTCAAACCTGCTCAAAGGTGTGCGGCACGTGGTACAGGATGAACCCGATGATGAATTCCTGCTGCGAGATGATTTCAACGGAGGCATTGCCGAACTACGAGAACGCGACCTAGTCTACGACATTCTCATCTACGGCCGCCAACTCCCTGCAGCAATCCGATTCGCCGACCTTCACGCTGATCAGCCAATGATCCTTGACCATATTGCGAAGCCCACCATTCGCCAAGATTCCTTCGATGAGCAGTGGAGTCGAGACTTCGCAAAAATTGCCGAACGCGAAAACCTCACCTGCAAGTTCTCAGGTGTGGTGACCGAGATTCGCGATCAAAGTTGGGACATTCACAGCGTACGACCCTACTGGGAAACTGCGTTAGAGGCTTTCACTCCAAAGAGATTAATGTTTGGTAGTGACTGGCCGGTTTGCTTACTGAAAACAGAGCATCGCGGATGGCTTCAAATCGTCAAGGAACTGGCAAGCGAATTGTCAGATTCGGAGCAGGAAGACTTCTTCTTCAACAACGCTATCGAAGCTTATCAACTTGATACCCCTTCTTGACTTACTTGATTAATCGAAGGCGATAGCTCAACGGGCAAACGCCAATCACAATCATCATACGTTTCATCTTTCGAAGGTGACACATGCATTCGCATTCCCTATCCATTTAACGAGAACCCTTCAATACAATGCGTGCGATTCAATTTTCTGAAGTCAAAACTATTCGTTCAATTGACATTCCCGAGCCGAGTGATCCGGGGCCCGGCGAAGTCACAGTAAAAACACATCGCATGGGAATTTGTGGCACGGATATCTCCTGCTATCTCGGAAAGTTTCCATTCTTTGATTTCCCTCGGATCCCCGGGCACGAACTCGGGGTGGAAGTGGTGGCCGTTGGAGAGGGAGTCACCAGCGTGAAAGTTGGTGACCGCTGCAGTGTAGAGCCTTACATGAATTGCGGGGAATGCTACGCCTGCAGGCGGGGCGCGATTAATTGCTGCCAGAACCTCAAGGTGATTGGTGTCATGATGGATGGTGGGCTTTGCGAAGCTTTCAACATCAGGGCGGACAAGCTTCACGCTTCACAGGAACTCAATTACGATCAACTAGCGTTGGTAGAGACAC
>JAYYHM010000502.1:0-4304 GCA_036148415.1 Planctomycetota bacterium | reverse complement strand
TCTACTGGCGGTCGCCGTGGTTTATGGTTCGGGTCACGCCATGACACAATGGTCGAGCCGAGATTGGCCCTGTACAGAGATGGTCATCACTGCAGTCGATCATTCTTCTAATCGCTCATCACTCGCCGATAGTGCTGATCAAATGCCATCAGCATGGGCTCTAAATGAGAATAGGGGCCCGGCGTGTAGGAAGGGGATTGTACGCCGAGTTGTGTCAGTTCACAGACAACCCAGTCTTCTCGATTGACGTGATCCCATTGAGTCACAGCCCGTTGGATTTGTTCAGCTGACGTTTTTGGTTTTGATAAGAAGTGACACAGAACTTGGGTTCTGCTGGGGCTTTTAGGGTGGATCTCGTGAGCCATCACGTAATCCGGATGTGGGCTAAGGAACATGGTCGGAAATAATGTGTAATAGTAGACCAAACGTGCTTGATCCTCGTTGAGCCCGGGTAGTATTTCGCCGATCCGTTTACCGTCTGTGCTGATGGTCTCTGAGGGATCAGCCAGTCGCATGGGACCTCCAAGAAAGGCTCCCTCTTCGAGGTCATTTGTGGCTCCACGATACGGTGTGAGACGATTCAATGCGGGGTGGACGGTGGGGCAGTGATAGCACTCGCTGTAATTCTGAAAGATGAGTTTCCAGTTCGCTTTGACCTCGTATTCCACCGTGGTGACCAGTTCAAGCTGCTCCATCTGCCAAGCTTGCATTTGTCGGATAATTGGAGCAAAGTCGGTCGAAAAATCCGCGGTGACATCACAGGGGTTAATCATGATGAAGCCACACCAGTCATGACAACTGACACGCTTGAGACCGAATTCCGAAGGATCGAAAGATTCAACATCTTTCATGTTGGGTGCGCCAATCAATTGGCCGTCACACCGATACGTCCAAGCATGGTAGGGGCAGGTGACGCAAGAGTTCTTGAGACTCCCACATTCTTCTGAAACCAGTCGCGTTCCGCGATGTCGACACACATTGTGAAACGCGTCAATTTTGCCACCCTCCTGTTGAAATAGGACGATGTCATGATCTCCAATTTGAATCCGACGAAAGGCGTTTGCTCCGCAGTGGTTGAACAGGGATTCTCGTCTTCCCACACAGTTCCAGCTTTTGGAGAAGATTCGATCCACCTCTTTTTCCCAGGTCGTAGGATCAACAAAATGTTTCCGTTCTAAACCAAAAATCACGACGGCACCTTTTACTTTGAGTAGCTCAGTTAGGTAGGGAGCTTGATCCAGACGCTTTTGTTAGGCCTCTACATTTACATTGAAATAACATCCTTAACTAGAAGGGGCGACGCAACCGCTGGATCACGGGACCATCGCTGGGTTGGATTGATTGCGGTGATCGACTGGACACCAATCCCGGTCGGTGGGCCGTTCGGTAGCCCGTTTGTCTCTAGAGGTCAGTCATCGCCAGGTGACGTTTATCCTGCATATGGGGCAGTCCGGCACGGCGGTAGATGAGGTGTCTTGTAGTGGTGGATGGGGTGTCCCGTAGTTCAGGTAGGGGGCATGGCGGTCCAGCAAATCCGACGTTTTCGCTCGGAAACGATTTTTAAGTCCTCGATGCTGATTGTGGACAAGATTAAGCTTGAATTGAAGTTCCCATATTTCCTTTTTGCAACCTGTCTGAGTTTTTCATTATGTCCGTTATCGCCTGTCTACGTGCCGCCCTTCTTGTCGCCTTGATTTCGTTCACCGCCTACGGACCGAACCAGAACGCGGATTCCCAGACTGCAGGTGCAGATAAGCCAGTACCGGCCGCAGCGGATGAGTCCAAGTCTTCATCTTCAGAAAAGCAGGCCGACAAGCGAACGGAGGGTAAACCGGCTGAGGAGACCAAGAAGCCGAAACCTGAAGTGAAGATCGGTGTGAGGCAGATTAAAATTAGTGGCGACTACGTTGACTTGGTTCAACCCGTCGGGCTGGATCCACTTTCTTTGCTTGGCGGTAGCCCCGGTGCGCAACGCTCTTTCTTTAAATTGACGAGCTTTTTAGATGGTTTTGCAGATGATGAGGATTTTGATCACCTGGTGATTGATCTGTCTTCTGGGTTCTCGATGAATTCTGCTCAACTCGATGAGCTCTCGCGTCACTTCAACAAGTTGGCCGATGCTGGAAAAAAAACTTATGCGTGGCTTGAATCAGCCAGCCGCGAAGCGCTCGAGGTTGCATCGATGTGCGATCGAGTCTATATGGCAGATTTTGGTGAGGTCGATCTTCCGTCCGTCTCCATGCAATCCATGTTCTATCGAGATGCGATGGACTTGGTTGGAGTCAAAGCGTCGGTAGTGCGTGCCGGAGATTTCAAGGGTGCGGTGGAACCGTATCTCAACGCAAAGATGAGTGATCATCTTCGCCAACACTATCTTGATATGCTCACAACGATTAATGATGCCGCGGTGGATCGTATTGCGAAAGGCCGCGGTTTGAAGCCAGCTGACGTTCGCCAAATGCAAGCTCGCAGAATGTGGCTGGCAAAGGAAGCGTTGGCACAGGGTCTTGTTGATAAGTTGGCCCCTTACGGATCCATGCAGAAAACGATCGGAGAAGAAATCGGTGAAAATCTGAATTGGGTCACCCCCAAGAAAGCGGCAAAGAAAAATGTCTCCTTCTTCCAGTTGATGGGTGAGATCATGGCGGGTAATCAATCAAGTGGATCGGTTCAGGACGATACGATTGTTGTCTTGCATCTGAGTGGTTCCATTGTGGATTCAGGAGGTGCAGGATCAATTGCTGCGGGAACTACTGTGGAACGTATCGAGAAGTTGACCAACGAAGACCGGGTCAAAGGCGTGGTCGTGAGAATCAATTCGCCGGGAGGTAGTGCGACTGCGAGCGAAGCGATCCGACAGGCGTTGAAGAAACTTGCGGAGAAGAAGCCAACGGTCATTTCGATGGGTGACGTTGCAGCTTCGGGTGGTTACTGGATTAGTTGCATTGGCACTCCCATTTACGCGGAACGCGGAACGGTTACCGGATCGATCGGAGTCTTTGCGATGAAGCTGAGTGGTGGAGCTCTGATGCGACGCGTCGGACTTCACACCGAAAACATTCAACTTGACGAATCGGCAAGTCTTTTTTCACTGGATCGTGGGTTCACAGATGAAGAAGTCAGCGCGATGCAAAAGTCGATCGACTCGGTGTACGGTCGCTTCTTGAAATTGGTCAGCAGTGATCGAGAGATATCGATTGAAAAACTTCGTACCTTGGCAGGTGGCCGAGTCTGGTCGGGTAGTCAGGCGCTCCGAAGGAAGCTTGTAGATCAAATTGGTGGAGTCGACGATTGTGTTGCCTACATCGCCAAGAAGGCAGACCTGGGTGATGAATATAAAGTGACGCATCGTCCCCTAACGGAGTCGGGATTGGACCTGAGTAGCTTGCTCGGTAATGAGGATAACGACATCATCTCTGTCAATCCGCTCGGCGGCGGACATCTGCCACTGGATTCTGCCGTTCTAAAGTTGCTAAGAGCTCAAGGGCTCAATACGGAAACCTTGCAGTTGCTCATTAAGGATTCTCTGGAATCCAAGCAGAAGCCAACGACATGGTTAATGGGTCCAGCTAGTCTCTCGATCCGCTGAGCCCTTTTTAAAGTGCATTCCGGAACGTCGCAGGGGTAGGCTTTCAACCTCTTGATCCTTGGATTGGTGGTAATTTAGGAGAATGGAGTGATGGATACCCACGTCGCCTATCCGTTTGGTGTTGTCGCTGATTCAGGGGGTAGATGAATCGCTTGCATCATGGTCCGGCTTCGACTCAATGGAGTCAGTTGCCGGTGAGAGTTTCATCCATTCCGTTTCAGTGGCTACTGATTTTTGATATTCCATGAGGATCTTCCAGCCACCGGGTGTTTTCCGAAGCAGTCCTTCAAAGTGAATGAATTGAACGGCGATCTCGCCATTCTGGCTGCTCGCGTATCGAAAGATCCCAGTTTCGTGAGCGGTCGTTGAATCATGTAATCGCTTGGAGAACCGAAACTGTACGGAGGCGGTCATCTTTCCTGCTTGAGTATCATCGAAGCCCTGTTTCCAACCTTGAAGTGCTTGCTGTAGTGGATAGGTGGTTTGCTTGGTACCCGAGACTAAAATACCTGTCGGATGACATGTATCCGAGTAGCCTTGGAAGTCACCCGTTTTTACGCAGCGAGAAACCTCTTTCCAGTACTGGTTTAACTCTTTGAGTGTTATACTCGTATCATGATTTTCTTCGGTGTTACTCACGTTACAGAAACTGAGGTGAATGAGAAGGAAGCTGATAAGATTCAGGAAGAGGTTGCGCATCGGAATCCTTTATAAG
>JAYYHM010000501.1:0-3485 GCA_036148415.1 Planctomycetota bacterium | reverse complement strand
AGGGACCAAATTGAATATCGACTTGCCGGCCAAATTCACTGGCGTAGTCCTGAACCGTCTTTTCCATTACTGCGCGATTACTGGCAGCACAAAAAATCATGAGCGGAGGCTTCGTCGCTGATGATGTGTCTCCAATTGGTTTGGCTTGAGTCACGGGGTCCGTGGATCGCCTCAGAAGAACAATAAGCACCGCCATTAACACTAATGAACCGGCCACGACTACAGCAATTCTCGACATCTTGTGACACCCACTTATTACGGCTTCACGAAAGGTAAAGGAGATTTTCGATCGATCGACTAAATTTCCAACTTCAGTCTAACCTGAGCTATCGTCCCGATGGAATATCCAGAAGTTCAGGACGACCGGTCCGCCTACCCCCAGCACCCTGTTTGATCGAAGTCGAGGGCGGTGGCTGGTCACCATTGGGGAATAATTCTTCGGTCCAGTTCTTATTCATGAGCAGGTCAAAACCAGGATTTTGGTCCTTCACCTGACAGGAACAAGCTCCGCTGAGAAAAAGGGTTAGATCCGTCATCAAGTCAGGTGTCAAATCTTTACCGGGAATCACCTCCAAGGCTCGGCCGCGACCGAAGATCGGAATCACCAGAGGTTCTCCGCTGGATACTTCTAGTGGACGAATATCTGAAAATAATTCAATCAGGAAGGATTCCGTCACCTCTCGATAATCGATTTCCAAATGGCTGAACTTGACCAGCAGAGGAACGTCTGAAAAAAGCTCAGACCCCGGTAATCCAATCCCCTCCGGTAATTGAATTTGCGTCTGCAACTTCGGTAATTGATCTTTTAATTTCGAGCGAACGGCTTCCGTCTTGCCCTCATCCTTACCCGTAATCATCAGCCACACGATTGAGTGACCCGCCAACAGCCTACGTGAAATCTCGTTACGACTTGGTGAACTGAACAACCCTGCGTTCTGAAGACCAGTCAATGGACCCTGCCAGAGTACAAATTCCTTCGACGGCCCAACACTTCCGCGGACAAGCACGTGGGGAACAGAAACCGTTTCCCTTTGATTCAATTGATCCCAAAGTGCGCGTTGTTCTCCTTGGAGGTCATGAATGTCATACAGGGTTAGGCGGCCAAGGGAATCTCGAGATGAGTCGGATAAGCTTGGGGGAAATCCATCGACACGATCAGGAATCGCTTTGCGAAGACTATCTTCTTCCGCAGGACTGAGACTACCTGAATAAAAAATAGAGATCTCACATGGATCAGGACGCCATCTCTCCAAAGCGTACCGAAACACGGGAATATTGCACGCGGATGCTACCACACTAAAAGAGGAGAATAGAACCAATCCAAGCAAGTTTTTCAGCATTTCATAAGACCTCTTCGGATGACCGAACTCAAAATTGAGTAACGGCTATCTATGGATACATTTTCATCACGGTTTACCAAAACAGATTACTGCTCCATCGAGTGTCGAAAGGAAGAGCTCTCCACCAGCACCCGCAAGACCGTCCCAAGTGGGGAGCTCTTTTAACTGTATCTCGCTCTCCATTTCACCAGTATCGATATTCACCGCGAGCATTCGCGACCCCTGATCCCCCAGCAGTACTCGATCTTGTTTTGCCAAAAGATCTTGGACGAGTGGATCACTTTCGGTCAACTGCTTGAACGTATCCTCTTCATTAATGATGTCCGGAGGGCCTACAACAAAAAGATACTTCCCAGCCAAAACCATTCCTCTCACATAGACGGGCACGTCTTCGGTCCATTTCGGATCCACCAGACTATTGCTGACTTGTGGCGCTGGTTTCTTACCTGTTCTACCCGCTCGAAACTGCAAAGCTTTACCATATTTCCCATCGACCAACTTTGCATTCTCCACCGTGCCATTGTGCCGAGCAGTGGAGTGATCCCGTGCAGTCCCATCATCAAAACTCACCGCAAGAACGGCATCAGCGGCGATTTCAGAGCCCTCCTTGTAACGCCGTGAAATCTGATCCGCAGTCGCACTGTGAAAGTACAATCGCAACTCATCGATGATGCCGACAAATTGGGTTGTTGTGTAATTCCCCACCGAGGTCAAGGCGTCGGTGCCAACTTGTAACCCTTGGACAGGGTCCTGAGCTATCAACCCCGAAGCTTTGCCCTCACCAGCAAGTTCACCATCAACATAGAGCTGCATGGAGGCATCTTCATTCAATACTCCAACAATATGGTGCCATCCACCAACGATTGGTTGTTTCCCGACGATGGAGCTTAACTTCGAGTCTGCTCGAAGATCAAAACATGGTCGCCCTCCTTGCAGGGAGAGCGCGAAGCCGTCAGCCGGCCCTCCTCTTGCAACAATGACTCCCTGTGCTTTTGTCGTCGTGATCCACGCTTCGACAGTGATAGCCTTTCCAGCTGGATTTAACTTCGGCGGCTTTCCAAACTCCGCGTAAGATCCGGCCGGCCGAGGGGTTTGGCGTCTACCAAATCCTTCGGGAATTTCTGGTGGATTCGGTTCAGCAGCGAACAACTGATGCTCAAGCGTGGTTGTCCATCTCAGGTATTCGGGCTTACGACCATAACCAAATACGTATCCATTACCATGCACCAATAGTCGGCCAGAAGGAGCAAAACGACCGGCTTGATAATACCCACCATGACCGCCGGCAAAGCTCTGCCCCATCACCCAGTAAGACCGGTGGAACCAACTTTCATCCAGAAAGCCCATCGGTGCGAACAGGTGTGCATCCTCGCCCCTTTGCTTGGAAGCTTGTGTTGCAAAATCACCAGAATTGGGACCGATGTCGATTCGATTACCGTCGAAATCAAACTTCTGTGATTTCATATAAAGGTGACGCCCATCGGTGGAGAGAATGTCCGGTAGGCCAACGGGCATCTGCAAAACCTGCAATTTTTCCTGAATGTTATTACCTGTCTCAGGATTCGTTTCGTCCATCAAGCTTTCAAAATGCTTCTCACCTGTCTCCATATCGAGAGCCAGCATTCGCAGTCCGCCATCAAGGAAAATGGAACGGCCCGCGACACAGTAAACTCTATCTTCGTGCACAAGAACACTTCCATGGACAGGCCATAAGGATTCCAACTGCTCGAATGCCATGGCTCGGCGGTCCAGGGGTGCAGCGCGATACCGCCAGACCAAATCTCCATGCGTCGTAAGGCAATAGACCCAACCATCCGCACCACCAAAAACCACTCTCCCATTGCGAATCGTTGGCGGGGAATCAATTCGCCCTCCGATAGTATAAGTCCACACAACGCGTCCACTTACCTGATCAATCGCGACAATTCTGTGTTGGTCGGTCTGTGCCACATAGACCAACCCACCCGAAATCACGGGTGCAGTTAATCGACCACCAAGTTTCGCATTCCATTTTTGCCCAACCGTTGAGTCCACTGGCTTACCGGTTGTCCCGCTTCTTGTCGCGTCATGACGATAGGTTGGCCAGTCATTGAGCGAACTCAGCTCATCATCCCGTCTCAAATCCTGCCCGTATGCAGATCCTTT
>JAYYHM010000500.1:0-2983 GCA_036148415.1 Planctomycetota bacterium | reverse complement strand
CCACCTCGACCTTCTCAAGCAGATCCTCCTGTTGCAACATTTTTATTAATGCTTCTTGGATTTCATTCGCGGTAGTCGGATTGAGCAACAATTTAACCTCATTCGACATTCGCGTGCTAACGAGTGCCTCCCTAATCCACTCCAAGACTATTTGGGGTGAGCTTTCCAACTTGGACCTTAGGATTCGCTCGGCAATCATCGTGGCCAAATCAGTAACCGAAACGGTATACTCTTGTATCCAAGCTTCGTAGGCTCGATATAGTTCTCTTACCGACTCATTAAGTCTATCCAATTCTGCTTGCGATTTCTCTTCAGCTTTCTCATGAATCTCCTGGCGAATATGATCTTCAGCTTGTTTGATTCCAGCAAGATAGCCTTCTTCGCGAGCGTGATCCTTACTCTTTTGTGCATCAGTCTCAGCCGCAAGCAACATTTGTTCGATTTGCGTTCGACAAGCTTCAAGTTGTCGGTTTCCCTCCTCTTCAAGATCGGAGAGATTAAAATCTGCCACGCTGGATAAGCTGGCCATTGCTTTCTTAAGAACTTCAGCCACTGGACTCCCCCTAAGCAGATTTCGACGAAATCTTTGAGCGACGAGTGATGTCGCGAGCAACATTCGAGACTTTGAATTTAGCGTCATCAATTTCTTGAAGACTGATCGATTTCATAGCTACCATCTTTTTCCTAACGGACTTTGCCTGAGATCGAGACAGTAAAGCGATGACACGATTTGCCACACCGGCGGGAATACCACATAACACTAATAGTGCTTCATGAGTGGGAACGTGACTCAGCGCAAGACAAAGGTCTTTGGGGTTCAGATGAATGAGATGCTGGTGAACTTCTTCATCTGTCCATTGAACGTCTCCGGGTAAATCTTCCTGACAGGATTCCACTCCAATAAGATGACCAGCACCTCCATCCTCGTTTTGGCTGACCATGGATGCAGACGCAGCATGCAAACGTGGGGATGTGTTGCGACCTGCCCTTGAGGTTTTCAGTGTACGATCAGCGACAACCTGATCGAGCGAACTGAGTTGTCGTCTATTGCAAACCTTCTCGTCAGCATCGGTAGGCATGACATCCATGATGGCTTTTAAAGCCTTCACCCCGAGATTTATCTCTCGATCTTCAACTTGCAGATTGATTCGCGTCTTAAAGTGAGCTGCTGCCTCCTCGAATGCAGCATGTGGAATATTGATTAAGCGACTTAAGCGAACCATAATCTTGTGCTGGAGATCAGGTTGAAAAGTACGCAGCAATTCCGCGGCCACGCTAGGCTGAATCGAGGCTAAAACCAGGGCAATCGTCTGAGGATGCTCGCCTTCCATCAAGTCAGCAAGGTTAGCTTTGTTCACAGTATTCAAAAACGCTAATTCTTGCATGGCCTCGGGCGATGCTGTTTGTTGAAATCTCTTTACTTGCTTTCCTAATCCTTCGCCATCCGAAATGGGGGAGATAACATCTTTTCGCTTGTCAGCAAGAGAATCAGGGTCACGTTTGAAATCACTCAAATGCAGCGAGTCATCGGTGGCAAACTGTTCACTTTCTTGATTCAAGCTTGCATTGAATAATTCAAAAGCGTTCCTTCGCTCCTCAGAGTCGATAACCCCAAGAGCGGATATCACACGCTGGATTGACCGCGAAGTTTCATCATCGAGTAGCCCCATCATGCGCATGTATGTCGCAGGCGGAACTTCCCGTAACACGATCCCTAACCGGCGCAACACCGTCTCGCGATGGACTCCTGCATTCCTTGGACGACTTGGCATCGAATAACCTAGAATCTAAAAATATTTACCCCGCATCGGGTATCCCCTGTACCGTTCGTTCCGATAAGCCACTTATAGAAAAAGGGCGGCCTGTCGCGAAAGAGAGAATCTCATCTCGCAGTGACTAAATCAGCGGGGGAATCGAAAATGGCAGAATATTGGGAGCCAAAAGTGAAATCACTCAGGCATAGTACGACTTCGAGTTAACCCGCCTGCCGAATCCAATTTCGAATCACTTTTGCACCGAGTTCTGGATCTGATTCAAATGATGCAGATAATTCACGCTCGAGTTTGCTTGCATGCTCGGTAGGTCGGTACAACTCGCCGTGACGTTTCGTCATTTCATGACGTCTCAAGGACTCAGCGGCCGCTTCATCTTCGTGAGATAAGAGATTTCTTTGGGACGAAAACTTTGAATATCCCACAACCGCCACCAAAGCCAGAATAGACAAAGCGACATAGAGAAGGTGGTTTTTTGAGTCTATGATCCAGCGGAATAACGACTCGACTTGATTAGTGGAATTCAACCCGACGCCTGAAAAGTCCGTATAGTCCCAAACCTCCACGAGTGGGGTGTCCGTCAATGCTGATTTTGCCTCGGGTAAAAGGACGGTAACAGCAGATCGGATCACGTTTTCGGTTTTTCCCCTCAAGTCTGCTAAATCCTCATCCTTCATCACCGGCACGTCTTCTCCAACCTTTCCGGGATTATTCTTCCTGAACTCCTGGGTGTGTAATTTTTGATAGTAGCTGGTTGGTAATCCAACGGACACGCGAACTGACTTAATTCGGAGCGATTTGAGCTCAGAATATTCATCCGTTTGATTTTCCTTGCCGATTGTATCGGCCGCTTCCGGCACTAAATCATCAGAAGAACTCGCGATCACAATAGATCGATTCCCAATCACACTCGCAGAATCATGCTTGGATGTTAACATCGGATGGTTGGTATCAAGCACATCCAATAGCGTTTTAGGTGTCACAAGATTGACAGTATCTGACCGGATCTTTAGCAAAGCCCGCTGTTTGTCTGAGGCGTCATCAATCTGTGCTGACACCGCGATCTTAGCGGGGAAATCAGCCAAAAGATTTCGCACCTTTTGCTCGATTCTTGACTCTACTTCTTTTTGCTTCCTGACCACCGGATCCTCATTAAAAACACTGTCATCCGGGCTGGCATTCGTGTCAATGACAACAATGTCCTGTGCGTT
>JAYYHM010000499.1:0-3194 GCA_036148415.1 Planctomycetota bacterium | reverse complement strand
AAATCTCAACGGCAAGCAGGTTCAACGCCGTTAAAACCGAAAGATCAAACCGGCACAACATCCTGGAGGCAGATACGGGTAAAATCTAATTTGTCGGGATTATCAACACTCTCTTAAAACATCCTCCCCCGTTCATCCAGTTCGCATGAACAATCGCATTCTGCATCGACTGATTCTGACCCAATTTTTGATTGCAAAGGCGGTGACCCTGGGTGTGCCAGTTTTTGCACAAAGCCCATCCGCGGTTTTTCTCCGAGAGGTCCTGCCAATCCTTGAAGAGAAATGCATTCGCTGTCACGGAGCGGAGAAGCAGGAATCGATGATCCGACTGGATACGCTCTCAACCAACTTGATGTCTGACCGTTCCACGGCTGAAGATTGGCACGAAGTCCTTCAAGTGATTGACGCCGCAGAAATGCCCCCAGAAGACGAGCCGCCTCTCAGCGAAGAACAGTATGAGAGATTGAGTGGATGGGTTCGTCAGTCACTTGAAAGGTATGTGGAAGCCACCGCCAAACAAAATGGACGAGTCGTA
The DNA here is from genome assembly GCA_036148415.1 of Planctomycetota bacterium. Classification (GTDB taxonomy): domain Bacteria; phylum Planctomycetota; class Planctomycetia; order Pirellulales; family Pirellulaceae; genus Rubripirellula. Next base: position 2,659 of record JAYYHM010000499.1, on the reverse strand, counting down.
CATCGGCGTTTGAATCGTGTGGAATATCAAAATACCATGTCCGATCTGCTGGGACTGGAGATGAACTATTCCTTAGATTTGCCACCAGACTCTCCTTCGGTGGACGGATTTAAAAATAACGGTCTGGCGCTGCAGATGTCCGCTCTTCAGATGGAATACTTCATCGCTACCGCCCGCCGAGCACTGGATCGAGTCATTATCGCTGGACCAGCTCCAAACCAATTTGAATATGAATTTAAGGAGTCCAATGTCAAAAATTGGCTGGGAAGAGTTCAACGGAGCAATCGTCTGCAGCGTTCGCAGGTTTTCCTCGGCACGATGACAAAAGATTACCCAGAGCAAGGTGAGTTTCGAATCCAGGTCACCTTTAGCTCTGAATTAAGACCCAACAAAGGCTATCCAATCCTGGAGCTTTCCGTGGGCTACCGCCCAGATACAGAAGTTCTTTTCCGTTCCGTAGGTACTGCGGAGATCAAGTCAGAACAGGAGCAAACCCTTGAATTTACGGGACGCTTGGAAAACTATCCTCTTCCTGTCCGGGGCCAAGGTAAGTATCCGGGACTCGTTGTCCGTATCCGCAATCTGTATGACGACGGTTCACCTCGTCCCAAAGGAGACAAAGGTGTATTTCCTGATGAACCGGAACTTCCAGTCATCCACATCCAATCGCTGAACTTTGAAGCACCTGTTTTCGAACAGTGGCCACCTCGTTTACATCAAGCACTCATGGGCACCGCCTCGGACTCGGAATTGGATGAACGAGTTCGGATATCCAACGTTCTATCCCGTTTTCTTCCACGCGCATTTAGGCGTCCCGTCACGGAGAGCGAGATCAAGAAATTCTTGGACTTCTTCAATAGTATCCGAGAGGAATTTCCAACGTTCGAAGAAGCGGTAAAGGAAACGCTCACGCTGGCTCTCATTAGCCCCGACTTCCTCTACCTTGTTGAGCCTGCCGGCGAAGAAAAACGCCGTGTCACGAGCTGGGAACTTGCATCAAGGCTTTCCTACTTCCTGTGGAGCACCATGCCAGATGAAGAGCTTTCTTCAAAAGCTGCCAATGATTCGCTGCTTACGAAGGAAGTTTTAAACCAACAGATCCTTCGAATGATCTCCGATGAACGCTCAATTACTTTCGTCGATCAATTTACGAGGCAGTGGTTGAATCTGGATGTCGTGGACCGTGTTGCCATCAGCAAAGACTACCATCCAAATTTCTCAAATACTCTGAAACAAGACATGGTGGGCGAAACCCAGCAATTCTTCGCTCGACTCCTGCGCGAAAACATGAGTGCAATTCAATTATTGGACTCGGATTTCACCATGATGAACGAGTCTCTCGCCAAACACTATGGCTATGAGGGAGTATGGGGTCGCGAATTCCGACCGATTGAGCTGAAAAGCGATGAGCAACGTGGCGGTCTGCTTGGACACGCGAGCATACTTCTTAGCAACTCGACGGGCTCAGATTCACATGCAGTCCGACGTGCCGTTTGGATCCGTGATCGGCTCCTGAATGACCCACCGAAACCTCCCCCGCCGGATGTGCCGACGCTGGAGGAAGCGGATCCGAGGTTTTTGGACCTCACCATTCGAGAACAACTCGAGGTGCATCGAGAACGGGTGGCATGCTTCAGTTGTCACAAGGATATTGATCCGTGGGGGATTGCTCTAGAAAACTTTGATGCGGTCGGCCTTTGGCGAAGTGAAGTGCGACGGAAGAAAGGAAAAAAGTTCGAAACGATCCCCGTTAACTCGGTCGATCAATTACCCGACGGTTCGCAACTCCAAGGGGCAGAGGGATTACGTCTTTATCTTGTTCATAATCAAACTGACCCGTTCGCACGATCATTGGTGAGTCGGCTTTTGGCCTATGCACTCGGTCGCCAGATTGATTTAAGCGATCAACGGATGATTGACGAATTAACATTAAACTTTAGGAACAATGGATTTAAGCTTAAGGATCTCATTGTTCAGGTTGCACAAAGTGAAGCATTTCACACAAAATAGCAGCAGCCGAGATCGACTTGCACGCCCAGTATGATCTCTTAGCATCACTGAAATGAATCAGGAGAAAACGATGGCAAGAAAGTCGTGGCATCTCAGCCGCCGAACTTTTTTAATGGGCAGCGGTGGAGTTTCTCTCGCGTTACCTTGGATGGAATGCATGGCGGGTGCTTCGACACCCACATCCCCCTCCCCCCGCCGCTTGTGCGCCATGTACTGGGGATTCGGTATCGGCCTTCCCAAAGAAGACAGCGAACATGCAAACTGGCGATGGTTCCCTGAGGGTGAAGGACGCGATTACCGGTTCACCGATTCACTACAACCTTTGGAGTGCTTTCGTAATGACCTGACTGTGCTCGGTGGGCTCTCCCATCCGAATGGTCGAAAAATGGGAGGTCATGACACCGGCGATACTTTCCTGACAGGAGCTTTCCTTAACAACGAATTCCTGCAGAACACCGTGTCAGTAGACCAAGTGGCGGCCGAATCCGTGACCGATCAAACTCGCTTCTCCTCCCTGGTGCTTTCCACCGATGGCGGTGTGGGGGAGCCAACAAGGTCCAGTACTTTGTCCTACGACGCCAAAGGCCGACCTTTGCCTGCGATGCATCAACCCAAACAGATATTCGACCGTTTCTTCGGCGAGGGTGAC
>JAYYHM010000498.1:0-4043 GCA_036148415.1 Planctomycetota bacterium | reverse complement strand
GGCGATGAGCGTCACCGCATTTGCCTTCGATGCCTCAACCGGATTCCTCGAAGAGATCCAAACCATTTCCAGTCTACCTGATGACTATGAAGGCGAAGTGGGTTCAACAGCGGAGCTCATTCTTCATCCTTCAGGTAAATTTCTCTTTGGATCAAACCGAGGTCCTGACAGTCTTGTCTGCTACGCCGTCAACCCGGAGGACGGTAAGCTTTCGCTGGTTGGCCACACACCAACCGGGGGAAAGACCGCACGCAGCTTTGGCATCGACAGGACGGGAAAATGGATGCTGATTGGAAATCAAAACTCAGACACCATCGTGCAATTCAAAATCAACACACGGACAGGTGAATTGACTCCGACTGGAACTGAGTATGAATTGGGTTCTCCAGTATGTTTTCAATTCATACCCACCACACTCCATAGCAGGGATCTCCGCTAATTAGGATCATCCTATTCACCTCCGTTTGCTCTGCACATGAGTCCAGTCGAAAATGGCAGCCATCTCAGCGAAATCTTATTTCCCACACCTTGTCATCCTTACCTTTTTGCTGAGCTTTCCGGCAAGCGGAAGTGAAGCTGAGCAAGCACAGCGTCCTAACGTATTATTCATGATTGTGGACGATTTGAATGACATGCCGCTACATCCTGACGGCAAGCCTTTTGTTGCCACACCGAATTTTGATCGACTTGCCGCTCGTGGTGTGAGTTTTACCAATGCGCATTGCAACGACCCAATCTGCGCTCCATCACGGTCAAGTATGCTCACTGGACTGTACCCACAGACATCAAGCCTCTACTGGTTTGAAGATTATCGGCAGAATGCGATATTGAGTCAGTCCGTCACCTTACCAGAGCATTTGGCTGGTAACGGTTACGATGTATTCAGCGTCGGTAAAATTTTCCATGGCAATCAAGATCCCAAACCGATCTACACAGAAATGGGACCAGGCGGAAATATCGGACCTTGGCCATGGGATGGGTCACCAAAAAATCGCCGTGGTTTTATGCCCCACCCACAGCAAATTTACTTTTATGGTGATGATGCGGACCCTGACATGGATTACAAGTGGGAGCACACTTTCGGCCCACTCAGCCGAATACCGCATTACCCGGAAGATCCCTCATCAGGTGCAACTGGCTATCGAGGTTGGACGCTATCCGGCAAACCATTTCACTACAACGGGGACGATGACCGTGACCCGATGCCAGACGAAATCAACGCACTGTGGGCAACCTCGATCTTACAGCGAAAACACAACAAACCCTTTTCCCTGTTCACAGGATTTAGTCGCACCCACACGCCACTTTATGCACCGAAAGAATACTTCGATCGTTTTCCCATCGAAAAAATTGAGATCCCCAAGGGAATGATGGAAGGTGACTTGAGAGATTGCGCACCCAGCCTTGCCAATCAGAGCCTCTATGCTTTCCGCCGTTACCAAATGCTTTTCAAACACAAAGATCATCCCGACCTTTTCAAACAATGGTTACAAGCATACATGGCATGTGTTGCCTTTATCGACGATCAGGTCGGCACCGTGCTTGATGCACTGGAGCAAAGTGACTACGCGGACAATACGATTGTCATTTTGACCAGCGACCATGGATTTCATGTTGGAGGAAAGCAAGCCCTTTACAAGCAAACCCTCTGGGATAGTGGCACGCGAATCCCATTCATTGTTGCTGGACTCCAGGGAATGCCGGAGGGAGTCACCTGCCAACAGCCTATCTCACTGATTGATGTTTACCCCACTTTGATTGATCTTTGCCAACTCCCGAAGAATCCAAACCATGGCTCGGATCTGAAAACGGATGGCTATGCACTGGATGGACACAGTATCAAGCCGCTACTGGATAACCCACAAGCACAATGGGATGGGCCTGACGTTGTGATCACCGCCTTACCTGGTAAAGACCACAGTCAACATCGTGTTCACACCGGGACGCTCTACCCACACTTTTCTGTGCGTTGTGAAGACTGGCGGTATAGTTTGACTTCGGATGGACAAGAAGAGCTCTATCACTATCCATCCGATCCGTTCGAATTCGAAAACCTAGCTGAAATGGATGAACACACGAAAACGAAACTGGAGTTAAAAGCTGAATTGATTCGTTTGAGAGATGGTTCGGACTGGGAACCGTTGACGGATCAAAAGTTCGCTCAAATTTATGACGGCTTTGAATGGGTTGCTTCCATCAAAGGAACGCTCCGATTCGAATTTGGAGAGTACACGCTCGCTGAGATCAACACGAAATCAAGAACAAATGAACCAACCCATGTGCGCATTCGCGCAGCTGGCAAACGTTGCCAAGTCTGGGTCAATCATCGAGTCCACTCTGATGAGGTCTTCGAAAAGAGGCTGGAGAGTGGTCAACTGCACATATCCCTGTTAACCAAAGCTAGCGAGCTGACTTCGGCTAAAATCAAACCGCTCCGGCTCCGCAAAAAAATTCCCAAAACACTCAAGTAAATTTCAAGTTTCGATTCGCTAAAAAAGTGTTGATCAACTGAGAAAAAGCCAAACATCTAATGCAATTCATGATGGGAGTAGCTAATCTGACTCCAACAGTTGAACACTGCATCCGGCAAGATCGTGAGGTTGTTGCATGAAAAAGCGTCTGAGTCATGGCATCAATGGCCCAACGTCGCGGCAAAATCGACAACCGCGTCGATTGGCACTGGAGTCACTTGAGAATCGGCGTCTACTTACGGTCGCCGATGTATTTCTGCCCGATGCATGGTGGAATGACTCTTTTGTTGTCAGGCGAGACGAAGCCGAACCTATCGAAATCACGCTTCATCGATGGCTTGCACCCACAGAGTTGGTTGAAACTCCATCCGATTGGACGATTTCCGCCAACAACGGAACGATTGAAGTCATCCCAAATAAGGATAGCGAGAAGAAAACGGATCCACCCTACGAACTTGCCCTCCTGTATCAGCCTAACCCTGGGTTTGTGGGTATCGATCAAATCCAATTCATTCGCAGGGATCAAGAATCCGAGGAGTCGGATTCTGGTAAAACCGATGCGAGCGATCTCGGCGTTGCGATTCACGTCGTCGAGCCCCTATACGGGGTGCAGGATTGGTTTCAAGTAAGCATCAACAGCGACCCGATTCGCCTTGATGTTCTGGACAATGACATCCAGAACGCTCCATACATAGGACAAACTCCTGAGCTGACTCTAGTCTCGGCAAGCTTTTCCGATGGCGAGTCTGGGGGCGAACTCACGATTAGCTCTGACGGCAACTACCTGGAGTATCAACCCGCGGATGATTTCGAGGGTCTGAGCACTATTGCCTACACGGGAGCGGACGCGGATGGCTATCCCATTCATGGCAAGGCATTCATCCGAGTATCAGATTCTGATACTGAACGAGCGTGGGCTGAAGAATTGGAGACGCAGGTCATTGAACTTGCCTCGGAACGTAACCGCTATCGATTTGGATCCCCCAACGATACTCATTATTACTACCGAAGCGATTCCGATGTCTTCGTTAACTCCAATAGCGAAGCTTCAGACACCTCCGGAACCAATAACCAAGTAGCAGGAATTGAAAAAGGAGGAACGAAAGGGAAAACCTGACTGCCCAGCGTCCGTCCCCAAAAAGACTCCAAACCGCACTGCAAATCACAAAAAACGAATACAGCAACAAAATCAACAGGACGGCGGACCCAATCACGTAATCATCAACACCACTGCCCCTCAGAAAACCATACCTGAATGGTTCCCACCAGAACCACCGCTCAATGGCGACGATCAGGCTACCGATGGCGAAGATAATCAAATAATAGTGTTTAGCAGGTTCCGATAGAGACCTCACCGCCTAACCTCAGGTTTGCATTCAACAAGATGTAGAGTCGTAGGTTTCGCCGACGTGGTGTGAGCGCCTGATGCAATGAAGCTCGCGGGAGTAGGTTTCCACGGGGTAGGCATGATGAACACCTCGGATCACCGGATTACCGTTGCAAACCCCAAAATATTAAAAAAAACGGTTTTCAATGTCCAACGTTGGTCAAACTAGTAGAATTGAGAGGGCG
>JAYYHM010000497.1:0-5238 GCA_036148415.1 Planctomycetota bacterium | reverse complement strand
TCCGGATGTGACCCACATGCATCGGCTTAGCAACATTGGGTGATGAAAAATCAATCACAATTGATTTTTCACTTTTGACGGGATCGACACCGCAGCGATCGTCCCCGAGAAGGGAACTCAGAGAGGTCGAAATAAAATCCGTCTTCAACGTTAAATTGATAAAGCCCGGACCAGCAATCTGTGGCGTTTCACAGATATCATCGATACGCAACTTATCGACGATTTCTGCGGCAACCTCTCGGGGGTTACGGCCAACCTCTTTGCTCAACGGCATCGCAGAATTGCATTGATAATCTCCATGCTTCGGATCGGCCGTAGGCCTAATCATCGCAGCGTAATCATCAGCTCGGTCCGTCAACGACGCCAAAGACTCACGAAAACGTTCCTGAAGCAAGCGCGGAAGATGCATGGCAAAGAATTAGCAGATGGGTTGCGAACAAGTGGACATGAAGAAAGCAATCCTGATGGCGAGCAAGCGTGGTTGGACCTATCACTGCGGAAGCTTCAAACCGAGGACCTCAAGGGGCACGAGTTCTCCGTCGGCCCATAGAGATTCCAGATCGTAGTATTCACGAGTCTCGTCATCAAACAAGTGAATGACGACACTGCCGTAATCCAAGACAATCCAACGGCTCTCTTCATAACCCTCGATTCCCATTCTTTTATCTCCGAGATCTTTTTCGAGAGCGTCATCAATCTGCTCGCTGATCGCATGCAACTGCCGCCTACTCGTGCCAGTAGCGAAAACGAAAAAATCGAATTCGGCGCTCTGAGCAGAAACATCAAGCACGGCGACGTCCTGGCCGTTATTGTCGAGTGCCACCTGAGCAGCCGCTGCAGCCAATTTTTTCGCATCCTCCAATCCCAAGGGACGTATTGCACGGTCCTCCGGTAGACTGGAAATACCGATTTCATCAGCCTCTTTACCTGTATCCGAGCTGCTAGCTGATACGATTTCTGCGTCTGCGGTCGTCTCTTCGGGATGTTTATCGATCATGGAGATATCGCTGGGGTGGGTGGTCAATGCCCTAAAGTCTAGTGAATTTGCAGAATCTGTCACGCAGTCATCAACGCGAAAGTACGAGGATTCTGCTCCGTTGACACATTTATCGCATGACCTGACGAGGAGCTCATCCATGGCGGATTGGACAGAAGAGGGAAAAAAAGCCCCGGCCTTCACTCTTAAAGATGAACAGGGAAATAAGGTTCGCCTCAGCGAACTCAAGGGAAAACCCGTGGTGATCTATTTCTACCCGCGTGACAACACCCCCGGATGCACCAAAGAGGCTTGCGCGTTAAGAGATCGCTGGAGCGAACTAAAAAAGCTCAAAGCACACGTCTTCGGTGTCAGCACCGACTCCGCCGAAAGCCACATTAAATTTAAGGACAAATTTGATTTGCCTTTTCCACTCTTAGTGGATGAAGATCATGCGATGAGCGAGAAATACGGAGCATGGCGAGAAAAAAACATGTACGGCAAGAAATCGATGGGGATCCAGCGATCGACCTACGTGATTGATGCAGAAGGTAAAGTAGCCAAGGTTTTCAAGCGAGTCAGGGTGGACGGTCACGATCAGCAAATCATTGATGCACTGAACGCGATCTAATTGTTTACTGCTTGAAGCACACCTCTTGGATTCGCAAACTCTGTATTTCCGAAAAAATTCGGATCCGGAAACTATCCGGTAGTGACCGCTTTGATAAGCAATCTTCGGACTTCCCGAAGGTTGCTTATTTTTTTTCCATCTGCCTGCCAAGAGATTGGAGGGATTTTTTCAATATCGCAACTTTCCAAGCATTATGTAGCACGATTAAAGTAGAGATCGATCAATTTCTTGTTCGGCTTGGGCCCCACGGCCACCACAATCACGCAGGTGATCGCGGAGCCGAACAAGTCCCAGATGAATGGATTCATGCCCAAAAACTCGAACGCTCGAAACTCACCAAGTTGCCAATAGCCCCAGGCGGTGAGTCCTACGTGAGTCAATGTCCCGCCAAACATCCCAGAGATAGCAGCGGCCGATGTCATCCTGCGCCAATACAGAGAAAGCGTCAAAGGAATTAAGAAACAAGCTGCGAGTCCACCCGTAGCGAAAACGATGAGATCCTGAAGATACTTGGGCGGATCAATGACAAAAAGCATCGCTAAAAATCCCACGAGGATGGTGACAAAGTAACTCAGGCGCTTGATCCGTTTCTCATCCGCGTCCTTCCGCACAAAACCTTGATAGAAATCACGTACCACTGCCGAGGAGACGACGAGCAAGAAGCTGTCCACACTCGACATGACCGCAGCGAAAGGCGCCGCGACCAAAATGCCTGCTAACCAGGGCATACCCGCATTGCGTGTCAACTGAGTCGCAAGGTCCGGCATCGTTCGATCTGGATCGATCTCCATGCCAGGCATAAGCACTCGCGCACAACAAAAAACAATCACAAGTGCAAGGTAAATGACAGCGTAGTAGATTGATACTGTCACAACCGAATAACGTAGTGTCTTCGTATCTTTGAAGGAGAGCAGGCGAACCAAATTACTCGGCTGCCCAGCGGATGCGAATGGCCAAAAGATCATAAAACTGATCGCCGAACCTATGGCAAGGAAACCAATTGAATTCGAGTCGTGAGGCCCAGGATTACTCAAGTACACCCCGGGTTGATCCGCTCCAAATTCGTAGCGATCCCATGTCTCCACATCCACTTGTAAATCCAGAGAGGGCACAAGACCTTTCGCAATGGACTCACGCACTCGTTCCCTTTCTGATTCCGTTGTCAATCGCAACATCCTAACAGGATCTGACCGTCTTTTCGCAAAGAGAATCTCCGTTGACTCAGCAACTCGCACCACATCCTCACTATCATTGATCCAAACCCCCTTCTTAACTGTCACCCCCTCGGTTGCATTCGACTTGAGTCGCAGAATTCCTTGTCCAAATTCTGGTGGAGTCATTTTAGCCATTTGACGCGTTGCGTTCTCCAGACCACCCACCTGATGCAGAGTCAGGCCAAGCATCAGAATGACTCCGATAAACATCACGATACCCTGCATGACATCCGTCCAAACGACAGCTCGGAAACCACCGTATACCACGTAGACAATGACGGCGACTGCGAACACCAAAAGGCAGACGAGGTAGTCAGGCTCAGCTCGATTTAAACCGGGGACAGAAGCAGTCAGTGTTTCAACCCCGCGGACGATAGACTGGAAGATAGGATCATCTGCGAGCAGCGTAGTAAGTATCTTCCCACCCGCTTTGAATTGAGCGACGATATAAAAAAACATAAAGAAGACAAGCAACAAGGTGGCGACCAGTCCGGTAATCGAACTAGCGAAGCGTTCCTTGAGTACTTCTGGGATGGTCAGAGCACCGGACTGTCTAGCCACCTGATTAATACGTTTACCTAGGACAGCCATCGAGACGAGGGGCAAGGCCATGTAACCGGCAATCCAAAGAGAGAGCGACCAGCCATGGGTGTAAATGAGCGCGGGGAAACCCATGAACGTACCACCCGATGCATTGGTGGCAGCGAAAGTCAGCGCGAATGCCCAAACTCCAAAACTCCGACTGCCAAGAAAATACTCGCCTACAAAATCCTTGCCTTTCGCCACCCGATTGGACAGGATTGCAAGGATAAAAACTGCAACGGTATAGATCAGAAATGTCATCAATGCGGTGTTCGATCCGTTGATCATGTCCCTTCTCCCTGATTAGAAGATCGATCTGTTCCACCTTGATTACCTGTGACCTCTTCATCTGAAGGACTATCGAGCGAGCTGGGCACAGCATCTTCACTGACGTCCAAAATAGGAATACCCCCTGAAGTCGTCTCATGAGGAGATTGATCGAGTGCTGACTCGACAACACCCAAGTCGTCATCTTGAATTCCCACGAGAGCAAACCCGATGCTAATCGACATGGTTGTCAGCCATGGTAGGCCAACACCCCAAAATACCCATGATGGCATTCCGAACGATATCTCTAAATCATTGGGATCGATGGGTGCATACCCATAAGTCAAGCAATATCCAAGCGTCCAGACCGAAGAAACGAACCAGAGCAGAAGCATCCATTTCGCTTCGCGAAATGATCTGTCCACAAGTGAACGTTGAGCGCCTTGATTACCCTGTTTGCTAAAAAAACCTACTCGCATAACTCTCACCTGACGTCGTTCAAGTCGCCCGACAAACTGGCCGGATCAAAATGCCTGTAATTCTGTCGAGCCCTTATTCTGTGGAACCCCGTCGCAGCAACCAGCCTAGTGCGACGCGTGTAGAGTTTAGCTATTCTTGTGAGTTCCGTGGGGAGACTTGGAGACGAGCCCTCGCATCCACTTCCCAACGCTCATCGCGAACTCGACCGCCTGCAACCACCTGGACCGACGAGTGAAGCGCTACGGTCGGACAGACGTGCCTTGGAATAGCGATAATCTCTTGGCCGAGTTGCATACCATTGGCAAGCGAGGTCTTTAAAACTAAGTGCTCTTCGCTATGGCCAACCATTTCTACGTCCGGCAGAGTAGGAAAAACGACTCGTTGCTCAAGCGGCATTTCAGCAGCGACTGCTTTGTAGCCAAGATCGATGCAAATACGATCTGCACCAGGCTTGCTGATTACGCGAGAGAGCAAAGCGATGGCCGGTGAATACTCAAGGTCAGGGTAATTCGACCCGTAGCCTGCATCCCAGAACAGCGGCGTACCCGGGCTGCACTGCCAAGATGAATGTTCGGACCAAAAGCCAAAATTCGGCGATCCTCCTACTACGATCTCTTGGTCCGGGTAGGCTGCAAGAGATGTCAAGATCTGCTCTTTGATTATCGTGGCGCCACCATGTCGGTCGGATAAATCAAGTTGATGCAGGTGACCATCGTAGACATGTAAACCACGGTACTGGATCGATTCACTCGCAATGCTCGCCCTTTGCAATGCCTCGAACTCTGGCCCGAATGGAATTCCCGTGCGATGCATTCCACAATCCACATCAATCCAAACACCGAATGAGGAACCGGATAAATTGGAAAGACGCTCCTCAATCAATTGAAGCCCATCTCTATGATCAATTAAGCATGAAAAAGTGATCTCGGGGTAATCTCTGATCAACTTGACAAGCAATTTCAAATTTGGCCCGAACATGGGATAAGCAATGAGTATATCTCTCGCCCCGGCACTTGCGACCATCGCTGCCTCCGCCAAGGTTGCCACCTTATACTGCTCGATCCCCACATGAAGCTGCATCTCTATCA
>JAYYHM010000496.1:0-6877 GCA_036148415.1 Planctomycetota bacterium | reverse complement strand
GGCGGATGACTGAGCTAAGACCGCCATCCCCTTTACTTCGGCTGATCTTGCCGGCAGCGGTCTCGTCATTTCCGTCGACAGATTCCCTATCGCTCTTACCTCCGACCTTTCCTTTTTCTCCTGCACGCATGAGGCCGTTATGCATCCAATAGGTCGCCATCGGTGACCCGTGTCGACAACCGCTCTGAGCTAACTCATTTTCATGGTGGGGGAACATAAGATCCAAGCCTCCACCGTGGATATCAAATGTTCGTCCAAGAATGGAATGGCTCATAGCTGAGCACTCAATGTGCCAACCGGGTCGTCCTGCTCCCCAAGGACTTGACCAAGAGATTTCATCAGGTTTTGCCTGCTTCCATAATGCAAAGTCACCTGGTGAGCGTTTCTTAGCTGCCGCTTCTCCACCTTCTCCTTGTTGTGCGTCGGCTGTCCGATTCGACAATTGACCGTACTGTGGATCTTTAGACACATCAAAAAAGACGTCTCCATCGACCGAGTAGGCAAATCCCTGTGCTTCAAGTTCAGAGATGAATTTGACAATATGGTCAATATGATCGGTCGCACGTGGCATGTAATCGATTTGATTAACCCCAAGTTCTCGCAGGTTGGCGAGGTAGTCAGCAGTCATTTCGACAGCGATCTGGCTGACAGGGATATCTCGCTCTCGACTCTTGGCAATTAATTTGTCGTCAACATCGGTAATGTTCACCACCCAGGTCACATCATAGCCACAATATCGCAAGTACCGTTTGACCGTGTCAAAAATTACAGGCCCAACCATATGCCCGATATGGGATTCTGCGTAGACCGTTGGGCCACAAAGATAGATGCCTACTTTGGGCGGTTCAATCGGTTGAAATATTTCTTTTGTCTTAGTGATAGTGTTATAGACACGAAGTTCAGGCATCGGATTGCTAGAGGATTTAGGCGTGCGGTGAACGCCACTTGGCGTTTTGGAATGGCAAGGATCGAACCGTCTGAGTGGCATGAGTTTCAAAGGGAACAGTCAGGTAGCCTGTTGCTGCATCTGACAAGTCCCAAGCCCTTTAGGTCTATCCTTGAATGGATTTGAATAAGCCAGAGATTATAGGGTGAGTTGCGGTTTTTGGAGAGATCGATTTGCTCTGGCTAAAAGAGGCTCGCAATGCCCCGCTTTCCCTACTCTGACGGCGTCTCAGCGCAGATTTTGTAAATAACTCTTCGTCTGCTCTCCGTCGGATATCTAACCGCTGGTTGGGCGACCCTCTGATGATGCGACCAACGCGACGACTCGAGCCGAAATTGCCTCACCACGTCCCACCGCATCCACCTTTTCGCCTGTTTTAGCTTTGATATTCACCTGATCTATATCGATCCCCAGACGCTTCGCGAGCGTTGCCCGCATTTCGATGATGTAAGGGGCCATTCTTGGCGCTTCTGCCAAGATGACACAATCTAGATTGACAATATCCATCTTTTTCGCGTGAAGTCTGCGAAGGGCTTCTAGCAGGAAGTCAGCGCTATTGCGATCGTAGTTTTCTGCACGGTCGTCTGGGAAGAGTTGTCCAATATCCGGCTCACAGATTGATCCGAGTATTGCGTCGGTGATGGCGTGCATCAGAACGTCGGCATCACTATGTCCCACGGCATGAAGATTACAATCAATCCAGAGATCGCCGATCTTCAGGGATCCTCCGCTCTCAATTCGATGGGTATCGAACCCCAGACCGATTCGGATCGCAGGTAGTTTGTGATTCATAATTCTCTGAAGTTCTTTACACAGGATTAAGCAAAATGCCGTAGCTTGACTAATGTACCGGATTGATCAGTGATCTAATCAATCATTTTTTTGAGTCCCATCTGACTACCTGAAATCTTGGCTTTACAATAAGCGTTTGAGAACAAATCCTGAAATGCTCGGTGCACATGTCTATCATTGAAGTAAACCAGTTAACAAAATCCTATCGTGTTTACAAAAAACACGAAGGGTTGGCCTCAAGTATTAAGGGGATTTTTCGACGACAATATGAAGATGTCCATGCCGTTGCGGGAATTGATCTTACTGTTGAGGAGGGTGAATTTGTTGCATTCTTAGGCCCTAATGGCGCTGGTAAGACAACAACCCTCAAGCTTCTCAGTGGAGTGATCAACCCAACCAGTGGGACGGCTCAGGTGATGGGGTACACTCCGTGGCAGCGAAAGAATGACTACCGAAGGCGTTTCGCTCTCGTTATGGGACAGAAGAATCAGCTTTGGTGGGATTTACCCGCGCGAGACTCTTATCGTCTTCATCAGCAGATCTACGCTGTGCCGGAGACTGAATTTAAGCGAACTTTGGACGAGTTGACCGATTTACTTGATGTTGAGCCATTACTGGGTCAGCCGGTTCGTGAGTTGTCTCTCGGTGAGCGAATGAAGATGGAATTAATCGCTGCATTATTACATCGTCCAGATGTGCTTTTTCTAGATGAACCCACCATCGGACTTGATGTTATCGCTCAACACAACATTCAGCAATTTCTAAATCACTACCAAGAAAAATGTGGAATCACGGTATTACTCACTAGCCACTACATGAAAGATATTGCGGCGTTGTGTAAGCGAGTTGTGATCATCGCGAGGGGGCTTATTCAATATGACGGTTCACTCTCTGGTGTTATCGATCAGTTTTCCGGACACAAGCTATTAACCTTTGAGTTCGCTGATACTCACCGTCCAGACCTCACTGCATTCGGTGAAATTGTAGAGGAGACCTGGCCAAAGATTCAGATCAGGGTTGCTCGAAGTGAAGTTCCAAGAGTCCTCGGAGAAGTCTTAAGTAACCACCCGATTGAAGATGTTTCTGTCGAAGACGTCCCATTGGAGGAGGTAATTGCAACCATGTTCCGTATTTCGGCGGATGGACTTGAGCATGCTAACTAGATGACACATTTTAATCCTCGCTAATTAATTAAGATCAATCCACGAATGTCTTTACTCAAGATCGAAAGTCTATCCATAGGTTTTCGCGGACCTTCTTTGCTAGATAATGTCTCTGCAGTTATCGAATCTAAGCAGAGAATAGGGCTGCTTGGTAGAAATGGAGCGGGCAAGACGACCTTGATGCGTCTTCTCTCGGGTGAAATCGATCCAGATCACGGAAGCATTTCGGTACGCCCCAAAATGAGAGTTGCTAGGTTGGTGCAAGATGTACCCAAGGATATTCAGGGCACGGTTGGTGAAGTGGTCTTGGGCGCACAGAGTGTGGATCCATCCACCCATGCTGCTGAGAACGACCGCTGGGAAGTCGAGCACGCTGTAGATCGTACCCTGTCGCAGATGGAATTGGACCCGAAACTCGACTTTGAAAATCTATCTAGTGGTATGAAGCGGCGAGTTCTGCTCGCTTCTGCGATCGCCGGGAGTCCAGATATTCTCCTGCTTGATGAACCAACGAACCATCTCGATATTCCATCTATCTTATGGCTCGAAAAATTTCTGAAGTCATGGACTGGAACGATCCTATTTGTTACCCATGATCGATCATTTCTGCAGCAATTGGCAACTAGGATCTGGGAAATTGATCGGGGTCGATTATTTGACTGGTCTTGTGATTACGCTACCTTCTTAAAACGCAAGGAACAAACGCTTGCGGCAGAAGAAAAGCAGAACGCATTGTTTGATAAGAAGCTAGCTCAGGAAGAGGCTTGGATACGACAAGGTATCAAGGCAAGAAGGACACGCAACGAGGGGCGAGTCAGAGCTTTGAAGGAGATGCGGGTACAGCGTAGGGAAAGACGGAATCAAGTGGGGCAAGCAAAGCTTAGGATCCAGGAAGCGGATCGCACAGGAGTGCTCGTTGCCGATTTGAAGGATGTTTCCTTTTCCTACCCGAATCAAAGCATTGTTAAGAATCTTACTACCTCAATCATTAGAGGAGATAAAGTTGGACTCGTGGGACCCAATGGAGCAGGTAAGACCACGCTCCTAAAAATCATCTTGGGTGAGATCGTCCCGCAAACTGGGACCGTGAAGCTAGGTACCAAACTTCAAGTTGCGTACTTCGATCAGTTACGAGACGAACTTGATCCCGAAAAAAGTGTGCAAGAAAATGTTGGTGAAGGTAGTGATAAGGTTCATGTGGGGGGTACAAGCAAACACATTCTAGGGTATTTACAGGATTTCTTGTTCCCGCCCGAGCGCGCTCGGACTGCTGTGAAATTTCTTTCAGGCGGAGAACGAAATCGAGCGCTTCTCGCTAAACTTATGACGAAACCAGCAAATGTAATCGTGCTTGATGAGCCAACTAACGACTTGGATAGTGAAACACTTGAACTGCTAGAGGAGCAATTAGTCAATTTTGAAGGAACCCTATTAGTCGTTAGCCATGATCGAACATTCTTGAATCATGTCGTCACCAGTACGATCGTGTTTGAAGAGGGTGAAGTGAATGAGTATGTCGGTGGCTATGATGACTGGCGAGCATCGGTGGTTAGAAGGGAAAGTGAGCAGAGGGTTGCCAAGTCTGAAGGTACGACTGATGCTACGAGAAAACCAATCAAGCGGCAGGTAGATCTAACGGAAGAACCAATCTCTAAGCTGTCTTACATGGAGAAACGAGAGCTAGAGCAGCTGCCTGAGATCATCGAAAAGATTGAAGATAAGATTGGAGTACTTCATGAACAGATGAGTGATCCAAACTACTATCAGAAGCCGAGTGACGAACTGGCAATGGATGCATCCAAGCTTCGGGAATTAGAGTCGAAACTAAAAGAGCGTTATTTGCAGTGGGAGCATCTTGAATCACGGGAATAGGCGGTGGAAATTAGAGGTTTTCTTATTTTTTCTTATGCGGTTCTCCAAAGGACCAAGTTTTTACGGGAACTCGGCGAAGCTGGGTAAATATACTTTCTGGATGGATCCGTTTTCCGGGCAAATCCACGATATATTTTTTTCCTTTCCAGCTAAGGGTTTCTTATTTGCACCATGTTCTACAGATTCCAGAGGGGTGCAGGCCACCTTGCATGCTAAACTGAGGTGGCAGGAATCTTTATGAAGGGTCTGATTAGTTTTTAGAAAGAGAGATTTGATGCTGTTGGTTGATCTCTGTCCCCCACGCGTGAATGTCGACGCTGTTCACAAAAATTTACCTGCGATATTCATTTTCTTGATTTCGCTGTTGATAAATATGGGTGATTCATGTTCACCTAGCTATGCCAATGAAAACATTGACTTCAATTCGCAGATACGGCCCATCCTTTCATCGGCTTGTTTTGCGTGCCATGGTCCAGATGAGAACGAGAGAGCGGCGGGATTAAGACTGGATACAAGCGAAGGTGCGACACAGGATTTGGGTGGTTACGCCGCGATCACTCCGGGAGATGCTGGCTCGAGTGAAATGCTGGCCCGAATACTCTCCGAAGATGAAGATCTTCGTATGCCCCCGCCTGAAAAAGGGACACGACTGACCGAAGAGGAGGTAGCCTTGCTCAGAACTTGGTTGGAGCAGGGAGCCGAGTATTCGGTTCATTGGTCTTATGCAGCCCCTCGAAAAAGTGAACTACCCGATGTCGATCGTGAAGATTGGACCAAAAACGAAGTGGATCACTTCATTCTTGCTGAATTGGAGTCTCGAGATTTGCAGCCAAGTGAATCTGCGGATCGCCTAACTCTGGCACGGAGATTGTCAATTGACCTAGTAGGACTACCACCCACGTGGCAACAGGCGATTCAATTTCGTGATGATTCTCGGGAAGATGCTTATGAAAGGTATGTGGATTCGTTGTTAGAACGACAGACCTTTGGAGAACGTTGGGCACATGTGTGGCTTGATCTTGCACGCTATGCAGATTCAGCTGGATACGCAGATGACCCACCTCGAACCATATGGGCTTTTCGAGATTATGTGATTCAATCATTGAATGAAAATAAATCTTTTGATCAATTCACCATCGAACAAATCGCCGGTGATTTGCTTCCACAGCCGACTTCTTCGCAGTTGATCGCAACCGCTTTTCATCGAAATACGTTGACCAACAATGAAGGGGGAACTAACGATGAAGAATTCCGTAACGTTGCTGTTGTTGATCGTGTAAATACCACCATGGCGGTATGGATGGGAACAACTGCTGCCTGCGCTCAATGCCATACGCATAAGTATGATCCAATAACACAAAAAGAGTATTTTGAGCTTTTCGCGTTTTTCAACACCTCTCAGGATGCGGATAGGCGAGATGAGCAACCGTTGCACGAAGTCTGGTCCTTAGAGCAACTTGCCTTGAAGGAGCAGTTGACGGAGGAGTTTGAAAATTTAAACGAGAGCCTCAGTACGGTAACTCCTGAAATCAGCGAAGCTCAGGACGTATGGCTATCTCAACTCAAGGATGAACCTCAGTGGAAAATCTTAATCCCTGACTTGGTAAATTCAGAGCACCGCACCGCAGACGTGGTTAGCGAAGGTTGGATTGAATTCAGTGATCAGGGAGCAGAGAAAGATGTAGTGACTGCAACCTTCCCGATTGACCATGGATTTGTGAGCGGCTTGCGTCTTGAAGTGCCAGAGAAGCAGTTGCGTAATTTTGTCTTATCTGGCGTCCAAGCGAGGTGGGAACCCAACGCAACTGAAACGATGGAAGCGCAGATTTTGAGAGTCGAGCTTCCTGGTACACAGAGGATGATTCATCTTGCTGAACTTCAGATATTCGGCAACGGAAAAAATCTTGCACTTGATGGCCGGCCCACACAGAGTTCGACAGATTTCGGAGGGGATGTGGCCTATATCAATGATGGAAATACTGATGGCAACTTCCAAAATAAATCGGTTACTCACACTGCAATCAGTGAAAACCCATGGGTGGAGATAGATTTAGGTACAACGCATAAAATTGACCAGATCGTCATCTGGAATCGTACCGATGGC
>JAYYHM010000495.1:0-2782 GCA_036148415.1 Planctomycetota bacterium | reverse complement strand
ATTCTTTCATTAGTCGGTCTAGGGATAACGGTTCTTCTCAGCCAAACCCTGCCCATGGCCCCCGCATCTGTCTGATTCCAATCGAGTTCGAGCGGCTTAAGATTGAACAAGTGAATTACCGGACGTAAGGATGCGAAACAGAGAACCCACTCCAAGGATCGGCCGAGCAATGAATCGTGGTTGTGCGGTCGCGATGCTGTCCGCGGCCATCACGGGCTTCATGTTATTCATTAACGGCTCCATTGTGTGGGCGGTACTCTCTGTGCTCGCGGCTCAAGGCCTACCTTGGATAACCAACTCCAAGTTCTCACAATTCCTACTGTTTGCTCTACCCGTCTTCATTTGCTTGCTGGAATGGAAACTGATCGACGCCGTTCGACGCTACCTTTCCTGACCCTAATTTTAGAAGTCCGCTCCTTTAGCGGCCCACTCAACAGATCATAAAGCACCCGCACTTGACATAACCGTTTATTTCCAATGCGGTAATTCAGCACGAGTTAATCAATCATCATCGCATCGCCATAGCTGAAAAAGCGATACTCCTGATCGATAGCGGTCTGGTATGCATCAAGGATCATCTCTCTGCTCGCTAATGCACTGACAAGAACAAGCAGTGAGCTTTTAGGAAGATGAAAGTTCGTAATCAACGAATCGACCGCGTTGAACTCATAGGGTGGTTTGATGAAGAGGTCTGTCATACCTTGCCAGGCAGCAAGCACACCCCCGCCCGCAGCGGCGGCACTCTCCAACACTCGGACACTCGTGGTTCCCACGGCAATACAGCGACCACCAGACTGACGACGATCATTGATCAGCGCAACGGTATCTTGATCAATACGCCCCCATTCTTGATGCATCTGGTGTTGATCCAGTTGCTCCACATGGATGGGACGAAAGGTGCCGATCCCTACATGCAGCGTTACCTGAGCGACGGCAACCCCAAGTGCTTCGATGCTCTTCATCAGGGACTGCGTGAAATGCAGTCCAGCGGTTGGCGCTGCAACACTCCCTCTCTCCTTGGCGTAAACGGTTTGATAACGCTCAATATCCGAATCCACCATCTGACCATCTCGGATATAGGGAGGTAGCGGTATTCTCCCGTACATCTCCAACCAATCGGCCGGTGAAGAGAGCTGATTGGGCTCCTGCGACTGAAGTACCACATATCCCTCAGGCAGTTCAGGTTTGACCAGCAGATTACCATTTTCTGTACGAGCAATGACTCGTAACTCCATACCATCCCTGGCATTTCGATCTTGAACAGTGATCAGCTCATTTTCTTTGAGCTTGCCTCGCGTTTTGGTCAAAACTTCCCAGATACCAGTCTCCGGGTCTGCTTGTAAAAACAAGCCCTGCCAACGACCACCGCTCTGCTTGCGGTACCCCACCAACTTCGCTGGCATCACTCGCGTGTTATTGACCACCAGCACATCCTCGGGCCGGAGTAAATCAGGCAGATCACGAACATGGTAATGCTCGCATTGATCAGTGGATCGGTCCACACGCAAGAGGCGTGAATCACTCCTAGAGCTTACTGGCTCCTGCGCGATGAGCTCGCGGGGCAGATTGTAGTCGTAAAGATCAATTTCTTTCATGGTCGTCAGCCTAACGCCAGCACCTTATGTGAAGAACGCTAGCCAACACAAAGAATTCACGTGGGGACAGGAAAATCAGGACACCACCGATCAAGAGATTGCGGACGTTGAGATGGTCTGGATTGGCTAGTAGCGAATTTCAAAACGTTTTTTGGCTTCGCTAACTGTCTCATCCGAGGCAACTGTCTCATCCGAGGCAACCTGGGGCTCGAGTTTCGTGACCAGCACCTCATTGATTCGGAAACCCAATTCTCTGTCGATTTCCTGCCGGAAAGCTCGCAGCATTAGATCAGATCCCTCGACTTCCACGGTCACACTACCATCGGCATTGTTGCGCACGAACCCCGTCACTAAGTGTCGATGGGACAGCCGTGACACGCTTGCACGAAATCCGACGCCCTGAACCGTTCCGTGGTACTGCCATCGCTGCCTCTCGATTTGCTGTGACAAATTCAAAGATCCTCTTCGAAAGTACTCGTAGGAATATCAGCAGACTCGGCCTACAATTTAGCCAGTTGCTCAGCTTGGCTGGGTTACTGCGCACCATCCAAACCCGACGATTCCGACGCTTGGTCATATCGTTCAACAATCACCAAACACATGTCATCAAACGGGTCAGCTTCACCGACATGTTCTTGAACCGCGGCAACCACCTCTTTGATCACCTGCTCAGAATCTCCGCCCGACTGAATCAATTCACGAATCCGCTGAATCCCGAATTCCTCATCATTTACATCCATGGCCTCATTGATTCCATCGGTGTACATGGCAGCCATATCCCCCGCTTTCATTTCGAAGGACACCGCTTCGTAATCCATGCCCTCTGCAATCGCAATGGGTAAGCCCGACTCTTGCTCACCCGGCTCATTGATTTCCTTGGTATTCGTATCCCGGACCAGTGGTGGCATGTGACCTGCGTTCACGATGGTAACTTGATCACTTGCCGGGTCTAGCACCATGACCAAAAACGTGACAAAGCGATCCACCTCCAAGGCACTCATCCGGTCATTTAACCGTTCAATCGCCGCTGCGACGTCGGTATCACTTGCCAAACAAAAACGTGTCTCTGCGGAGAGCTTTGCCATGAACATTGCCGCGGCAACACCATGCCCCACTACGTCGGCTACCACCACAGCAACACGACCCCCGGGGAGATGAATGTAATCGTAGTAATCACCTCCGATGTG
>JAYYHM010000494.1:0-2772 GCA_036148415.1 Planctomycetota bacterium | reverse complement strand
GGGTTGAGGACGCACGAGTGATTCGAGAAGTCCTTTCTTGATCTGTAACCACACCAAGTTGCACCGCGAGCGAGTCTGATCAGGTGCTGCGAACGGTGAGGTTTGAGAGAGTGTGTACCCTCATCGGCTCTTGCATTGGTCGATGATCCTACTGGCCGCAAGATCGATTCTTTCGACACATCGTTGGCTCTCGAACTTTTTTAAATGCTCTTGGCAGGCGATTTTCGTGCTGCGTCGTTCCTTCAAGTTGATATTGTTTCTAATAATCTCTATCGCTTCGTCATCGTTTTTATAGAGACATTCGGCTGGAACTAATTCGGGGTAGGATTGATCTTTGGGCAAGACCGGAATCGCACCTGCGGAGATCGCTTCGCAAACACCGATACCGAAGAATTCATGATCCGCGGTGGAGATCACGTAGTCC
The DNA here is from genome assembly GCA_036148415.1 of Planctomycetota bacterium. Taxonomy (GTDB): domain Bacteria; phylum Planctomycetota; class Planctomycetia; order Pirellulales; family Pirellulaceae; genus Rubripirellula. Next base: position 2,348 of record JAYYHM010000494.1, on the reverse strand, counting down.
ATCTGTTGCAGCCAACTGCGATAATCCTCTGTGGACTCTGCCTTTGCGTTAAAGAGTATCTTGTCGGCATAGCGTTCCTCGATGATCTTGAGCTCGCTGACATCGTCGGAGCGAGGCCCAAGTAGTATCAGTTGGAACGCGTAACCGTCTCGATCCAGTTTGGCTAAGAGTTCAACGAATCTATCAGGGCGTTTGTCATACTCCCAACGCGCAACCCAACCGATCCGAAGTGGTTCCCCCGCCATGGAATCTGGGATTTGAAGTTCTGCCTTAGCGCGCGCGTATTCTGGAGTTCCAACCCAACGGAATCCTGGTGGAAGCACCCTTGACTTATTCTCAAGTTTTTCAAGCTGATGTATGCCGTGATTATCTGGCATTTTGGCGACAAATTGGATTGAAGCGTTAATGAAAGCTTTACGGTGGTAATCCGAGTTGAACCAAACCTCGGTAGCCAGCAACGCACTACATAGATTGCTGTATCCGTAGTGAAAGTCGGGAGTGGATTTCGGCGAGATCGGGTAAGTCAGCTGATTCTCATGAAAGTAAAGGGCAATCGGGATATTCAACAGATGTTCGCAATATCTCTTTTCTGTCTGAGTCGCTTGTGGATCAGCGAGTGATTGCGAAAGGTGGCCAAGGTAACATGGCAGATCCAACATGGATGTGGCGAAGATTGCGTCCGGTAGGGGCATGTCGTCTGGGTTTGCTGTTCTCCACCATTTTCGTTGCCTCTCAGCCAGGCTAAGAGGGAAGGATCGCATCCTCCACTTCCAAAACCGTGGCTCTCCCGTCTGCAGTTCCCAATCATGTGCACTTAAGTCCCTTAGGTTTTCAAGGAAAGCACGGTGGCTTCCTCCGAAGTAGGGTTCAATCGCAAGGAGCCGATTGCGTTGTTTGGACGAATCCGAGTTACGCATGGAGTATTGCTAGCTGCTGTGGGTATGGAGTGAAGAGCTTGTGATTTGGCTTCTCGGTGACGGGTTAGCCTGTAAGTTTTACATCCTCAGCGATGGTCACGATGGCAGGAGGTACAGTGATTTCGCAGCTTTATCATTAGATCAATCGACTCCTGCCAACGTTCTGATCGATCGTAAGTTCCCGATGTCGCTTGCAGTTCAAGCAGTTGCTGATGAATCTCTTCAGCGGTTTTGAGACCCGCTTGTAATGGTTGGAGGTATAGGTCATCACTCGTAGCATTGACGCGAATCAGCTCTTGAAAAGCTTCGACCACCGCAAGACTTCGATTAGCCAAGCCCACGGCGGAAGAAGGTTTAAACTTCTTTGGTTGTTCGGCTATCTGGAAGAGCAAGTCCGCCTGTTTTCTTAACTCGATCATCCAAAAAGTGGTGATGGATAGATCCTCTTGCTTGTGAGGATCGATTTCATGATCTTGCAAAGTCTCTTTTGAGAATAGCTCAGCGGATCTAGCCGACTCCATCAGTCCCTCGTATCGTTTTACAGACGGGTTCATCAGCAAGACTTCGGTGATCTTGTTGATCGGCAGACTCCCATTCCCTGCACATGCAATAATGGCAGCAACCGGGGCACGGTGCTTTCCGTGATGGCAATGGATATAGATTCTTTCGGATGCTGCATCGACGGTTTTTGATAGGTCCAGTGCTCGTTGCCGGTCGACACCCGAGTACCGGATGGGAAGATGGACATAATCGAGTGATCGCGGTTCAGAAAAATTCAAATTCGGTGCAACGCCGTCTACACTAATGATCGTGTTAAAACCCTTGGCCTTCAGGAGATTAAACTCTGCCCCGGTGAGAGGGGTTGATCCGTAGGACACTTTTGGTGTGAGTTGGCGTATTTTTAGGTGAGTTTCTGCGATTGATGATTTGGGGAATAAAACCAAGGCGAAGCTCACCACGACCAGCGCTAGCTTGAGCTGCAATCCCTTTGGAATGAGCTTCCCCGCAATACATCCTGACTTCATTGCGATGCTTGGATTGGGTAGATTAGTTTGCAAAGCGATTCTGGTCGGCATGAGGGCTAGTCGTACTCCATGAGATAAAACAAGTATACCAATTCTAGAAAGATAGGTTCAAAAGCATGGGGCTGATGGATGACGCTTCGGTCCGTGATTTTCTTGACGGTAATCTCTTCGCCGTCTGCGGTGCTTCAGAGCGTAGGCAAAAATATGGAAATCAGATATTCCGAGCGCTCCGCAGGTCGGGTCGAGTTGCAATTCCTCTGAACCCGGTTGCCGATCTGGTTGAGGGTTGTACTGCGTATCGGCGTCTTCAACAAATCCCAGAGTGTCCTGAATCTGTCTGTTTGGTGACACCTCCCTCTGTGACTTTATCATTCGTCCAGGAAGCCATCGAATTGGGTGTCAGATC
>JAYYHM010000493.1:0-12308 GCA_036148415.1 Planctomycetota bacterium | reverse complement strand
AATAAAGGGTTTTCAGGCCTCTGCTAGGTTGTCGGTTTGACTTCAAGGAATCGATCTGTTGGTTTACGGTGAGATTTAGCTTTGCCCCTGTTTCATTGCCTCACTTTTCTCCTGCCCGTTACCTCACGGTGTCGAAGATTTTAAAAAAATACACGGAATTACCAAAACGACTCGTTTCATTCTTCGCCGCACTCGTTTTGGTGGTGGGGTGTCAGGGCGAGTATCGCACGGATCTTGATTACACCCATCGCATTCAGCAAACGTGGGAGATCAAGGAGATCGAAGATGCATTGCTGACGCAGTTTGAACAAGTGGTATTCGAGCCGGACGACTCCATTTCACTTCGTGAGCAGATATCAGAAGCTCTCATTGTCGAAGGTAGAAATGTTCTCGAGCTTGCTACAGGGACAGGGTTGCTTTCCGTTCTATCTCTTCGCTGCGACGCTAAGTCTGTGGTTGCCACAGATACCAATTCCGTTGCGGTTGCCAATGCAAGATACAATGCGGCCGTGCTCGCGCCAGGTCAGAAAATCGATGTCCGACACGTACCCGCAGCAAGCGAGGGAGCTTTCGGTGGGATCAAAAAAAGGGAGAGATTTGATCTCATTATCTGTAATTCACCTTGGATTAACGGCGGAAGCACGCAGACACTGACCTCGGGTTCATTGGAAAAACATTTCAGCTGGATGGATTCCCTGGTGGCGGGCTTACCCGACCATCTCAACCCTTCGGGACGCTGTCTGATTACCTCTCGCTACCGCCCCGCGATTGAATATCTTCGTTCCCACTGTGAGGAAATGGGCTTCAGTTTTCAAGTACTGGATGATCGAACAATCGACGATCTTGACGAAGCATTCTTGCCCGGATTGCTTGTGGAAATCAAGGTTCCTACCGCACTCCTCAAGGGCAGTGCTGGTGGAGCTACCTTATCCGAATAAGGATCTTCGTCTTTTCCGACTCTCGGTGGCTTATCTACATGGCGTCGAGTGGTTGCCTCAGTCTAGATGATGCATCCGTATTCCTCTCAGAAGATTTTGAAATCTTCAGTGAGTCGGTATTGAGTTTCAGAAATTTCTCACGAGTTTCAATGTAGTCGAGAATGGCGACTCGATTTTCGACGGAAAGCTCTTTGACCTCTTTGTCGGTGTGTGGGTCAAAATGGTCGTTGACCACGCGATGAGCCCAATCTTGGTGTTGCTTGTTGGTCAGCATCTGCTCAAACCGTTTTCTCAGGTCGTTAAGTAATGGGATGGGTAATGCATCGATTTTCTCAAGCTCGCTTCGATTGGCGAGGCTTCGGATTCTTCGTTCTTGGTTTGCAAGAGTGAGTGCCGCATTCGCAGCGGGGGCATCTTGCTCGCGGTGGATCGCCACAACGAAATTTTGTTTCTTTAGATTGACCGAATTCTTCTGCCAGCTCACCGAGTGAAGGTCAAATTTTTTCTGATGACCCGACGCAATTATGGTGAGGTCCATCAATCCGGTTCTCCAACCCTCAGGAACACTCAAGGTGATTTGGAACTCTTTTTCCCCATCCAAAATTTGTTCGGAGGTTCTCGCCAACTTGAAATGAACCCCCCTGCCGCGATCCAATGTACCCGAGGCAATTCGAGGCTGTTGCACAGCTTTGGACTGAAAAGTAAAGCTATTCGACTCTTTGCTGGTGCGATCAGCGTTACTTTGAGCTTTTGCAAAATTCGAGTAACTCAAGGTTGCGCCCAGTCCAGTCGAACTGCTTTCTTCCTGAGTTGTTTTGGTTTCGATCCCGCCTACGAGGGCGCTCGTCGTTTCTGTTTTAGGAGAATAGTCCACAATCCGAATCCTTTGGTCGCGAGGTTGTACCACTAACCTCCAATGTTTCGAGAAGACTTCCTGATCCGGATGGACCATGGCGGATACGGCGAGTTTGATCGAATATTGATTCGGTTTTGCATGAATCGGTTTGGCGATAGCGATGCCGGGGACGTCGAAGGTAATCGACTCCGAGGGGATTACAGAAGAGAGGGGTTCCGCTGCGCAGGGGGACTTAGCCGATGTTAACAGGCAAACGGCAATCAGGCTGAATACCATTTGACCGCGTCGCTTGAGAGATCCTGCATGATCGAATGTCAGTAAGCGATAACAGCGTGACTCTGACAACATGCTTTGCTTGGCTGCTTCTTTCAACGAGCGATCCTTTCCATGATGCGGGACACTGAAGAGAGAGGACGGGAGGACCGCAAATTTCAATTTGCCGGTCTTGAGACGTCAAATCATCTGACGCCGAATCACGGTGATTCGAAATTCCTCTTCCTGCATGAAAAGGGGTGCCACGGAGGGGCGAGGTGGCGGATGCCCCTAATGAGTAGGAGTCTGCCTGCGGTCTTATGCTAACGGCCGAGCTACGTGGGTCAAGTTGTTACCAAGTCCCATGGTAACTTGTTGCCGATTGCGTCACTTATCGAGACAGATTTGTTTTGCAAATCTGGATCACCGGAACAGGTCAGTAGCGATAGCTAGCTATGCATCCTGGGTAGCGTGGATCCTTCTGAAATGATTTGTGATTCTTTCTCCGACAGTTGGTGAAGTCGATTTTTCACCAAGTCACGGGGTTGGAAATCTTCAGCAAGCTGAACGTAGGTGGTATGGTGCCTTGCTTCGCTTTCAAAAAGTCCAGCGTAAAACTCAGAGAGTTCGGGTTCGCGTACTTCAACATGCTGAGCAAGTAAACGGAACCTCTCGCAACTCCTGGCTTCGATGAGCGATGCGATCAGAAGACGATCGACTGCCCTTTGAGGTTCTTCGGGTTCGATGAACTGGGTTAGCTTTTTCCCGTAGGGACCCGATGGGATTCTACGGAACGGAACCCCTCGCCGATCAAGAATTGCTAGCACCATTTCAAAGTGCTCCAGTTCTTCTTCCACGATGCGTTTCATTTGCCTACACAGTTCTCGATTCTCTGTGTAGGCATTCATCAAATTCATCGCGGTCGAAGCCGCTTTTCGTTCGCAGTGGGCATGGTCAATCAATAGTTCATCAAGGTGCTGATCCACATGGATCAGCCAGCGCTGGCTTGAATCAGATTGAAGGCTTAGCATGAGACTCACTCACTAGGGCAGAAACAAGGCGTGTGCTCGATGGTCCATTTTTAATGAGCGAAGAGTGCTCTTGCGAATGCAGCGGCATCGAATTCAGCAATGTCATCAATACTCTCTCCGAGGCCAACGAATTTCACGGGTAACTGAAACTGATCTCGAATCGGAAGGATCACACCGCCTTTGGCGGATCCGTCGAGTTTCGCGAGGATGATTCCGGTGCACTGTGCCGCCTCACTGAACCCGCGTGCTTGACTGATTGCATTCTGCCCTGCGGTGGAATCCAAGACCAAGATCACTTCATGGGGGGCTCCCTCAATTTTCTTTCCCACTACACGTCGGATTTTTTCGAGCTGCTGCATCAAGTTGGTTTGCGTTTGCAGTCGTCCAGCGGTATCGATGATAGCAATATCCGCGTTCAGCTCGACAGCTTTCTCAACCGTCTGGAATGCAACACTCGCTGGATCTGCTTCAGGCTTACCCGTCACGATTTCACATCCAATCCTGCTGGCCCAGATAGTGAGTTGCTCCACTGCGGCGGCACGAAAGGTGTCCCCCGCCCCGAGCACAATTCGTTTCCCAGATTGATGCAGGTGGTTTGCCAATTTACCAATGGAAGTCGTTTTGCCACTGCCGTTAACGCCGACAACCAGGATGACCGTGGGGCCCTCTGGGGAATAAAGCAGAGCACTCGATTCTTGTTCGAGCATAGTCTTGGTCTGGTCAGTGATTGTCTCGAGTACTTCCTCCATCTGGACAACGCGGGATTTTAACCTCTGCTCAACATCATCACGAATCGCCTCAGCGCATGAGACGCCCATGTCGGTTCGGATCAATCTTGAGAAAAGCTCCCCCAGGAATTCATCATCAACCAGCCGACCCTCACTCTTGAAAAGGTCGCGAATATCGGTGCTCAACGTTTGACGTGTTTTTGCCAGAGCACCCTGCATCTTGGAAAATAATCCACCAGAATTGGCTGGCTGGCTTTCCGATGGCTCTATCCGGCTCAGCGGCTCTTTGGCGGTATCAGTCGACTCAGAGGCTTCCTGGTCAGCTGTCCCTGACTCAGTATCGAATTTCTGGAGTGCTTCTTCTCCAGCGGGTGCTTCCTTTTTCTGGGATCGCCAAAACGCCATTTTTTTGTTGTGGGTCGCGAGGGTGTTGTGCTGTTTTCAAGATTTTTACCTATCCCCCACACGTCGAACAGGTGCGATCGAGGTGCATTCCATTGAAATCGAGTGTTTTGCTATCTAAAGCATGGTTCCTATGCTGAACCGGTTCATGATTTAAACGCGGAAATCGGCTCCTGCCACCGGCACAATCCGGAGTTTTTCATCTCGGAAGTTGTTTTGCCTTGTTTTTCTAGGCCGCAAACTTTGCCAGCTTTAGCTAACAGGACGCCTAAAGAATTTAGAAATTCAACACCGGCACTTGCCGATCTCTAAGGACATGCCCGAACAGCCGTCGGTCGGCTGCCGGGCATATTCCGATTCAGAAAGTTCAAGAGCCAAACTCTTGGATTCCGCTGGTCAACGAGGATCAGCGGGAAAACGTGTGTGCTCTTTTCCATGGAGCACGATCACCCGAAATGGAAACAGGGGAGTTAATAACTGAGATGAAGTTAAGCAAATTAGCGCTAATCGCTGCTATCGCTTGCGGCACCTATGCCGGAAATGTCACCGCAGCACAAGCGACAGAAATTCAGCAAGTCTCATGCGACTGCGACGAGCCAATCTGCGGCTGTGAGCCAGTTGGAGACGAAGATGCTTGCGACGCAAGTGGCGAGCCTAGCTGTGACGGAATGGGCTGCGGAATCCTTAGCAAAACACAAGGTGACCTCGGCGATCCGTTCACTCTTTTCGGTGAAGTAGGACCTTACTCCGTAGGCGGTTGGATTCAACTCGGTTACCACAGCAATTCTGCTGGAAACCGATTCAATTCTTACGCTGATCACCTACAGCTTCACCAAGCTTGGTTGTACGCTGAGCGTGCAATCGACTCATCCAACGGATGGGACATCGGTGGACGTCTTGATTACGTTTACGGTACCGATGGACCTGACACTCAGTCTTTCGGGACTGGTGACATTGGTTGGGATAACCCATGGGACCACGGAACTCAGTATGGTCACGCATTGCCACAAGCTTACTTCGAAGTAGGATACGGCGATCTTTCGGTCAAGCTCGGTCACTTCTACACCAACATTGGCTATGAAGTCGTCGGTGCTCCTGACAACTTCTTCTACAGCCACGCGTTGACGATGTACAACAGCGAGCCTTTCACCCACACCGGTGTTCTTGCAACTTTGGCTGCAAGCGACGACGTCACCTTCATGGGTGGATACACCATGGGTTGGGATAGCGGATTCGACGACAATGGTGATTCATGGTTGGGCGGTGTTTCGCTTACCCTCACCGATCGTCTGGCTGTCACTTACGCTTCTGTTGCTGGTCGCTTCAGCGAGCCATGGGCTGGCGGTGGCGAAAAAGGTTACATGCAGTCGGTTGTTGCTGACTACGCTGTTTCCGACAAGACCAACTACGTCTTCCAAACTGACTGGTTGAACACCACTGATCTTGCTGGTGACGCTGCTGGCGGACGCAACACTTATGGAATCAATCAATACTTGATCCATCAGTACAGCGACCGAGTTGCTGCTGGCCTTCGCTACGAGTGGTACGCTACCAATGGCGACAACGGACGTGAGCATCTTCACAACTTGACTCTCGGCATGAACTACCGTCAGAACGCCAACTTGGTATTCCGACCAGAAGTTCGCTGGGACTGGGATGCTGCTGACGCTGAAGAAACTACTTTCGGCATCGACGCTGTCATGACCTTCTAGGCAAACCCATCTGTGCTCGGGGGATTGCTGAGCGATTCTCCCCGACGTTCTCAATCGCCATTAGCACAGATAAGGAAATTCAAATCACTCAGGTGTCATTTTTGACACCTGAGTTTTTTTATGCGCCTGGTCAGCCTGCTTCTGGATATGGGTTGATTGCCGCAAGCTGATCGGGTGTGTCCCCGTCGAATAAATCAGCTTGTCACTGAACCTCGTGCGCGTTGCATCCAGAAAGCCGTCCTAGCTCTGGTGGTTCACTCGCCCTCACTGCCAGGGTCGATGGGTACCCTGCCTGTTGGGTGTGATCAATGAGTTCAACATCATGATTCGGAACGAATCCACACGCTCCCTTATTCAAAAACGCTGGTCGCCCGTTACCCCGCGAAATGAAAACGCAGCGGGGCGATACAAAGCCCATCAATTTGAATGAGTGGGAAGAGGCGAGAGTGATTTCCTTTGTCGATGTTCTCTTGGTCGATCCGAATCTAGAAACTCTCAAATGACGCAGGTCACAATAGCTTAAACGAAGGCGATTGTTGAAGAACATCGGATGCTGGTGAACCACATACACTTGAACCCTCCTGCAGACAGTCAGCAAAGACAGGTATTGCAGGCAGGAGTACTCGGATTGGATGATCGCTCGGAGGCGGAAACTCCCTAGTCGAATGCGTTAGAGCTGGGTTGCTGAGTAATTGTGCAGACTGTTTTTTCATCTGCCGAACTGCATATTTACTGGGCTTCTCAAATCACCTCCAGGTTGATCTATCCAACGCTGCCTGATCGAAGGCGTGCTCTAAGTCTTTCCAATCAATTGATTTACGGAACATGGCCTTGCGTAAGTTTCTGGGTGGCATGTCGTTTGCACCCCTTTGGGTCATCATATCGGGTCTGATAGTAGTGCAGTGCTGATTGAGTACCTAAACAAGTTGGAAAATAATACCGCGTAAAATTTGTATCTCGGATGCAAACCGCAAAGCGATCTTCAGACCGCAAGAGTGACTCACTCCACGGTCATCTTCTTGTCTACCTACCGATGCCCTGCCATTTCATCAGGAAGTTTGAAATGGCAGGGCAACCGGACCTACCAGGTCCGCAACCCAAATACCCCACCTCTGATTTTTTGGGGTGGCAACGCTCTTAAATCAAATGAGATGCCGCCTCTGAAAACGGTCACGGGGCGAACCCTCCCTGAAGAGTAAGTACCTAGGGACCAAGGATGCGACACACGAGATATCCCAGCACACCGCGGGCTGAGTCGTTATTGTTCTCTCGTTTATTTGGCTCCGCATCAGTAACCGATGTTCGCAGAGATTGCACGGTTGACGGCCCGGTAAGTATTCATCTCTCGATACGATCCTCGTCGTGTTCGTTCGCTCGGGTAGGTAATTTGCATTCTGTCCACAGCCCTTGCTAAACGTCTCTTGAGGATTACGGGATTACAGCGTGTGCAATTTCTTGGGTTGAGGGACGAACAGCGTGAGAGACCGCGAGAACAGACACAGCTGGAATGGGTGAATGATTTGTCAACACGTCATTATTTCTGAATCATGAGCTGCCTAAGTCAATCAACCGGGTTTGAGCCAGAGTTCCGTGAAACAGCCACTCTGTATCCGCCGGTGGGCAGGGTATCCGAGGGCATTCACCAAGTCCATGGCGAGTGTGCTGCTACCGATGGCCTGCAAACCGAAGACCTGTGAATCAATCAGTCAGATTCCCGAGCTGAGGAGTGGTGAGCTGAAGGGGTAGGTATTAAGCTAGTGCTTAAGCGGTGCCTCGCGGCACCTAAAGAGCCGTCGGTACCCTTCTGATCGACAGTAATTGGAGGAGTGAACCGAATTTGGCCCTTTGATCGAGGAGCTGTCTGCTGTAGGTCAGGAATACACGTATGGAACGCTGCGTTTCTTTTTACCTCCTTCACCACATGCTGTAGGGTCTTTTGTGAAACTCATCATCGCGATCATTCAGCCAGGAAAGCTTGAAGCTGTCAAAGAAGCTCTTACCGAGGTGGAGGTGTTCCGGCTTACCGTCGTGGATTGCCAGGGTTTTGGGCGTCAAAAAGGTCATCCCGGGCTTTACCGAGGACTTGAAATTGGAGTGAATTTACTTCGTAAAGTGCAGTTGCAGATTGCCGTCAATGAAGAGTTTGTTCAGCCCACGGTCGATGCCATTGTGAAGGGCGGAAGAACTGGCAAGGAGGGCGAGATCGGCGATGGCAAGATTTTTGTCCTACCGATGGATGACTGTGTTCGGATCCGAACGGGAGAGACCGGAACCGAGGCGATATAGAATCTTCGCACACGTTAGAAAGAAAACTGCCAAGCAAGCGGAAACAATCGCTAGATGCTCAGTTGGATGAGCTGAATTCGAGATTCATTCGGGCGCATCCCACGCAAAAGAACACCATCCTGACACAAATCGATCGAGGCTGGGCTCGCACCGATTTGATTTCTGAAGAGGCGGCTTCTACTCAGGTTTGTTGCGGCACAAAAAAACCGTGGCACATGAAGTGCCACGGTTGATGTCCTTGCTCTGTTCATCGCGATAGGGCCTGATCACCCGAGTGACCCGATCACGTTAAGGATTTTTACAGCGGGTTAGCGAACGCGAACCGGTGCAAGATGGAGCGTTGGCTGTGGGATGGTTCTTTCCGCGATAGAGGCCTTGCGCTGTTGAGGTAGAGCAGCCGAGGTGGAGTCACAGTTTGCGTCACACGCTTTATTCTTGACGGACCAAACGTACTCGCAACCAGGCTCCGTGTACTTCTTTTTGCTCAGCACCTTGATGGTCTTCGTGAAAGCTCCGTTGTGAACACTCGTGTCACAAGCCTTGCCAGCGGATCCCGAAGCATCACATGCTGGTGTATCACAGGAGTCGCAAGCTGACTTATCGCAACCGAATAGCCCAAAACCGAAGCAGCTATGTCCGGTTTGCCAAGGGAAAACCACTTTGGGGATGCAGATGGTCTTGGACTCCACTTCGAAGCAAGATTTTTCTACATCCACCTCTTTGGATGAAAGCTCACAGCGACAGTCTGAGGGGTTGATGCAACCGAGTTTCCCGGCTGAAGCTGTGGATGTAGTCGCCAGAGCGGCGATTGCGGTCGCGACGAGGACCGATGGAGTCAGAATCATTTTGTGTAACATGAGGGACCTTTGTTGGATTGAATTGAAGGAGGATGGCGAGATGCGAGGAGTTCACATCTCGCCCTCAAAAGATCTTTTGGACTCAGTGTTTGACCTAGAAGTCAATCATCCAACGAGCACCGAAGATATCGTATTCCCCGGACTCTGCACCGGTTCCCGTATCACGATCCGTGATCTCACCGGCGATGTAGTTGAACTGCATCCGAGCATTCGGGTTCCAGTACCAATTCAGACCGAAGGTAAAGGAGTCCCCTACACCACCAAAGATATCTTCGTCGGTGTAGTCAGCGTGCGACCAGCGTGCAGCCAATTGCCATGCACCCCATCCAGCCGAGCGACCTCCATTGCAACGATCTACCAACCAGAAGTTCTGGAACGGTTTGATACGAGCAAGGGTTCCTGATTTTCGATCCCAAGGCATGTGCTCGCCAGTGAGGAAGTAGGAGACGTAAACGTAACCCCCATCAAAGGCAACATCAGGAGAGATTTCTTGGCGATCCACCCAAGTGCGTTGGTATTCACCCACGACTTGAATGCGACCCACATTGATCACACCCTCGAGTCCCAGAAGGTTGAAATAGTCGGCATTAGAAATTCGACCGGTATTTAACCATCGTTTCTCCGAGCGAGCTTCCGGACGAGTCCTGAAGCGAGCCTCATTGCTGTTGTTACCATTGTCAGTTGAGTCAGCATGTGACCCAGAGATCGCCCAGTGAGCGTATCCTCGACCACCGCTGATCTCGTCGTACCAAATTGTGTTGGCTAGACGACCTGTCACTTCAAGTTGAAGGTGATCATCAAGGTAGTTTCCTAGAGCTTGAACGTTTCGCTGGTTGTAAACCCCATAACGCCAGTTCCATTTCTGATCGTCTGACACGCCGTAGGAAGCAAGTCCGAGACGTCGAGCGTCTTGGTTGAAAGCTTCAATGACAAACGGACGCTCTAGAAATACGTTGTATCTTGAGCTGTTCAGGTGATCCAAACCATAAGGACGCTTTTGGTTACCCAAGAGAAGCGTCTGCAGAAAAGGAAGATCTGTCCATCCGAGATAGGCGTCACGAAACTCAGAAGCGTTTCCTCCAGCGAACTCCATCTCAATTTTGTAGAGCATGTTGTCCGCGACGTTACCCTTCACACCAAATCGAAGGCGGCGGAAACCGAGGCGATTTTCTGGATCATTACCTTCATTGAAGTTGGTGATCGTATCGTCGTTGGCATCGAAGCCCCACGCGTCGAAGTGGACACGGCCGCTAACTTTCATCGTGGACTTACTGGAACCACTTTTGACGATGGATTTGTCCCCGGCTGTATCGGCGACACTCTCGATGGATGCTTCCATCTCTGCCAATTTCGCATTGATAGCATCCAAACGTTCTTGAACGGTTGGTGCTTTCGTTTGATTTGCATTGACGAGCAGCACTGAGTCGTCAATCTGATCGATCTCACTTTCAAGATCTGCCAGTTGTAAGTTCTCACCGGTCGAATACTCATCCGCTAATGCGCGGGATGTGCTCCCCAGTGGACAAGTCGTGGAAAAAGCTCCAACGGCCACAAAAAGAGCCGTGCGTGCCCCTTTATATAGGATTTTCATATTCATTACTTCCATGTTGGGTCGGGATGGACCACTTCATGTGGTCTATCAACACGATCAAGAATTCGTCCCCGAATCCTTAATAAGTGTCTTATATGGCGATCTCTCTCCATGAAGATTGAGCATTTAAGCCACTCAATTGTGAAGAAAATGCCGTGCTTTCCCGTAGAATTCTCGATACACCTTCACAATCGACATGGAGCGCAATGAGAAATATTAAGAAATTGAAAAGATGCCTTCTGGCAAAAAAAATTCCCTCAATCGCTCCAATAAAAAACAGAAATGCTACTCGCCTCTTATCTTGCCTAACCTTATTTTTTTACTCAGGTGTTTCATTTTGATAGTTGCGAGGTTGAGGCTGGTCTTCTGATTGCGTGCGGCAGACCCAACAAATGCTCCGCATTATCAAGCCAAGAAAAGGAAATTTGGGGGAGAGAATCTACTTTTTTGCCCGACGCTTGGCTTCAAGTAAACGCTGTGTGTAGTCAGAGCTGTCGCTCTGGTTGGGTTCGGAGATCCCCTTCTGTGGGTCGGGTGAGTCCGCCAGCTTCGGTCGAAAGGTTTCCTTCTTCTCGATCACCGAAGTTGAGGATTGTGATTCCCCTCCGCCATCAGGAGATTCTTTGTCGCCCAGTTCCAACGAGGTTTCTACCCTTGATCTCATCTCTTTAGAGACCGCTGCCTTCTTTTCCCGCAGCGCTGAGATGCGATTTTCTTGAGTCCGGTCGATCTCAGAATTCTCTCGCTTAGGAAGAAGTTTTGTGAGCCAGCCAAACGGAATGGTTACGCGTCGAACAAAAACGTCGGCAAGGAGAACAAAGCAAGCGACCAAAACAAACCAATGCCAAGCATCTTGAATACTGCGTGCCGGGGCGAGTCCGCTCCGGAATGGATTCTCATTAACCAAAGTGTCAGGGATATCGCTTTCCAAAGCACTGAAAATCTGCCCTGCTTCGCCTCCGGATGGAGTTTGTTCAGCCAGAGAATTCATCAATTCCAAGTTGGACTCGCGTATTCGATACTCGGCGCTGTAAGGCACCGAAATTCCAGTACTTAGTGGTGCGTTACCCGTCCCTGGGATCACGTTGACAAAGTAGCTTCCTGTTTTTGCAATTGGAAAGGTGCCGACATATCTCCCCGGAGCAGACTGCCGCAGGCGAAGCGGGATGGGATTGAGGTCAGGATCGATAGCGGTTGCTTGGATATCAAGGAAGTTCAAATACTCATCATCTTTGGTGAGCGCTGTGACCACAACATGAACCTGATCGTCACGAATCGAAGATGAGATACTGAACTGGCTGTTTTCCCCCGAGGGACGCATCAGCCAACGAACTAATTGACTGTAAAGTTTTTCGTATCCATCCCAGCTCGTCCAATTCGCTGCCCATCTTGCACCGCCATCAGTGGTGATCACCGCAGATCGACCCAACCCATACGTCCAAGCAGCGGCGATGGTTGCATTCTCTGGAGCATCAGGTTTAGGCGATTGAATGATGACTTGTGCGAGGGGACTATCCTTGGTTTGAGTCAATACAAAGCCGGAAATAGGTGGAAGATTCCGTTCGATCCCCTGCATGGATTCATGGGGAAAGATAATCTCCGGTGAAGCTCCGCCTTTGGGTTCGTAGACCAAAGGGCGTGAGACTCTTCTTGCT
>JAYYHM010000492.1:0-3827 GCA_036148415.1 Planctomycetota bacterium | reverse complement strand
CCGGCAACTTATTCAGGGACACTGGATGAGATCAGAAAGGTCTTTTCATCAACACGGGAAGCGAAGGCGATGGGTTTTTCAGCTAGCCGCTTCAGTTTTAATTCAAAAGCGGGTCAGTGTGAATTGTGCAGAGGACACGGTGTAGAGAGGATCGAAATGAATTTCCTCTCTGATCTGTTTGTTACCTGCACACGATGCGGTGGAAAGCGTTTTAATCGCCAAACCCTGCAGGTCAGATTTAAAGGCATGACAGTCGCCGACGTTTTGGAACAATCGATTGATGATGCGGTAGAACTCTTTGCCAATCATCCAAAAGCACATCGACTCTTACTCTCCCTACAAAAGGTAGGGCTTGGTTACATTCGCTTGGGACAATCCAGCACCACTCTTAGTGGAGGTGAAGCACAGCGGGTCAAGTTGGGAACCGAGCTTGCAAAGCGAGCAACAGGCAAAACCCTTTATCTTTTGGATGAGCCGACAACGGGTTTGCACTTTGCTGATGTAAAGCGATTAATTGATGTACTGCACGGACTTGTTGAAGGTGGGAATACAGTGATTGTCATTGAGCATCAATTTGATCTCCTCGCTAGTTGTGACTGGATGATCGATCTCGGTCCTGAGGGCGGTGACCGAGGTGGTGATCTTGTGGCGATGGGAACCCCAGAGCAGATTGCGAAGAAGCGTCTCAGCGCTACCTCGAAGTATTTGAAGCCGATATTAGATAAACTGTGAAACGGCGATCCTTGAAGGACCGACCAGCTTGAACATCGACGTAAGCGGTAATGCAACCGTTAGCCTAGTTAGATTAGCCTAGGGTCGAGCCACCGACGCTGTTCGCCAAAAGAGACAGTGTGAATCTCGAGTGCGATTTATGGTGAAAAGCTGCTTTCCCGGAGGCACGACACACCGTTCTGACGTTTTCCGAGATAGAGCTGTCGGTTATCGTATGTGCAGCTCTTGTTCCAATTCGGCATTCCTTTGAGTTGGAGTCAATGTGCTCGTGTAGGCCAAGATCCAACGATGAGGTCCGATTTGCCTCGGAAATCTTTGCCTGAAGGAATCGATCGACAGTTCTTTTGGCCGTTTGCGTTGGGTAACCATGTTCCGACTTTCAGCAAAGCAGGACGAGACAATCGAATGGGATAACATTCTGTCTCTGCTGGAGGACGATGACCAACTCGCTGCGATCGAAAGAAAGTTCCCCGCAACCGGACGGAACAGCTTCCTAGATTCCCTAACGGAGATAAATCCAGAGTTGGCAGAGCGCCTCCGCGGTGCGGGCCGACAGCTGAACACCGCCGCGCGACTTGTTAACTGGCCCACTGTCGCAGTTGCGGGAATGCTCAACAGCGGCAAAACCAGTCTTGTTGCGACTTTTCTGAGTGAGCACGGACGGTCGAGGTCACTGCGTGGAACGAGTAATGCTCAGGGCACTCATCGGTTTGTTATTTGGTTGCCCAGCCAGTGGAAAAATGACAGCGAACTCTGGGAACTCCTCATGCAACGCATCGGGGATGCAGTAGGCACCACGCCCGAGCCTTTATCGGACGACATCAGTACCGCACACCGGCAATACAATAATCAGAAAGGGGATGCGAGCTCACTCGGTGTTCCTTTGGTTGCTACCGATACCAAGCTTGATGAGCTGGGTATCGGACTTCTCGATTGTCCTGACATTGTCTCGGACGAGGCTTTCGGTCTTGGCTCGCCGAAGATGCGTCGTGAGGTCTTGGGGCGAGCTGCTACGTTGTGTTCCGCATTCCTGGTCGTTACCTCCGCGGAGTCGACGAGGGACGGAACCCTCGGGGATTTGTTGCGGATTGCAACCGATTTGATGCCAGGCGTACCCAGGATGCTTGCGGTCAATAAAGTCAGAGCTCAGCAGGCACCGGATCAGGTCCTTGAAACGTTTACCCCATTTGCAAAAAAACACGGGATCGAAGCCATCTATGCCGCATACGACTACGATGTGCCGACATGTGAACCATTTATTCCTTCGGAGCAATATTTCGACAGTGTTCCCTTCGCGGAACGGGAGGCCTTACCCGTCTTCTATTCCCTTGAGCGTTTACCCGAGGAGAACCCACCGGGCTTGATCGCTGAAGATCGTTTTCTATCCACGTTACCACGGCAACTAGATCGTGGCCAACTGTTCACTCGATTTCAGATGGCGTTGCAGAGTGGACTTGCAGGTCTCATTTGGAAAGAGGCGTACCCTGCTCTCGTTCTGAACGCCCAGCGATCCCAACAACAGACTGGAAAAGCCCAAGCTTGTCTTCTTAACGCTGCAAGTGATTTTTTCGCGAGCCGGTCTGTCGGAGGAGATGTGGCCGAGTTAAGGCTGCTCCAAAGCGAAAGGATCATTCGACAGCTCACCGAAGCTTTTGCGGCGACCGCTCCTTGGTACGCGAGGTGGGGTGTTCGGCTCAATGCAACCGTGAAAAGGGTGTTTGGCGGCGCCGGGGACCTCTTGAAGCAACTCACCCCCTCTGCCCTCGCCCGAAGAGCCGCTGGGGAGGTCAAAGATAAGTTTCGACGTGGCGAATATGGTGGTTTATTGACTCCCACGCGGATGGCAGAGGCTCTGACTCGACACGGTGCCATGCTACATCTTGATTATTGGTTCCAAGGCGAAGAGTCGGAGTCGAAAGTGCAGATGAAGCACGCATGCGAAGCCGCAATTCTAAGGTTTGAACGGGACGACTTCACTGGACTGGACCCGAAACGGTTGGATGATGCAGTTCGACAAATGTGGAAAGAGATCCCCACCCATAAGAAACTCGCTGCGGGACTCACTCCTTTGGCTGCGTTACTCGCCACGTTTGGAGGTGTTCTGATGATACCCATCGACTTCGGAGCCAGTCATCTCATCGCATCGGCATCCATTTCAGAACTCTTGGCCGCTGCCGGACTTACCACACTCTCCGCGTTGTGGGCGGGAAAGAAAAGCGTACAGAATGTGGGTCAGCAGGCTGCAAGGCAGCAGCTATCAGATTTTCATGCTGTCCTTTGTGATACCTTTGGGCTGATGCGACCAGAAAGAAGACCCTCAATCTGCGTTGACGGAGCGAACGTTACCCTGATGCCACCTAAAATCAGGCAGCGATCACCCATCGACCGGTCCCTGCCCTATTACATGATACGCGAGGAGTTTCGCGCAGATTTAGAACGCTTCGTTCCTCAAAGCGTAATGGCAACCCATTTATGACTCTAAAAACTCAAGATCGAAACGACGCCAACACACGGTCTACGCGACGCGAACCCGATGTGGATACCTTTACGAGTCGCGTTCGGGACGCAGCAGAAAGTGTCGTAGGGCACAGTAAGCTTGGACGTGAGGTTGCCGCACTTTGCGATCGGCATACAGCTGACAGAAATCTGATTATCGAGGATCGCTCTCACGGACTACCCATCGTGGCATCTGTCGGTCCCACCGGCCAGGGAAAGACAACGCTCATAAAATGGTTAATCGACGACTCAATCAAAAATAGCAAAAGCGATGCCGAGTCGGAGGAACAGAACCACTCCACGACAACGGTTCCTCAAGCCAAGGTGACGAGTCCAAAAATTTTCTGGTTCGGGCCCAATCCACCCGCTTACTTCGATCCAAGTGAAGAGGTCTACCGACACTGCCATCACACAGACATGCAATCCATTGGTTTGCCCTACCTGATTCTAGATAGTCCGGGTTTGAACGATGAACTGGAGAGCGTCAGGGAGCTTGCAGCCAAATCGATTGCACTCTCATCCGTCGTGCTTCTGGTCGTTCGCGCTGATCAATTGCGTAGTGAAGTTGTTCCATTTCTCACCGAACTGAGTGAAGGGAC
>JAYYHM010000491.1:0-4721 GCA_036148415.1 Planctomycetota bacterium | reverse complement strand
CCCTCTCCGTGTAGTTCTTGATCACGCAGCCGAGAATGATTATGGCGTTGCAGCTTTCAATGTGAATAACATGGAACAAATTCAGTCGATCATGGAAGCGGCTGAGGAGACGGACTCCCCTGTAATCATTCAGGCCTCGCGTGGTGCACGCTCCTATTCACAGGATGCTTATCTCAGACACCTCATGATCGCTGCAACGGAATTGTATCCACAAATTCCTATCGTGATGCATCAGGACCACGGCAATAGTCCTGAAACTTGTCAATCAGCGATCGATAACGGTTTCACCAGCGTCATGATGGATGGTTCTCTAATGGAAGACGGCCAAACGCCCGCCGACTATGATTACAACGTGAAAGTCACCGCTGAGGTCGTGAAGATGGCTCATGCTCAAGGAGTGAGCGTGGAAGGTGAACTTGGATGCCTAGGCTCGCTAGAATCCGGCGAAGGCGAGCAAGAAGATGGGCACGGTGCAGTTGGAGAACTCTCTCGAGATCAACTGCTTACCGATCCAGATGAAGCCGCTCGATTTGTGGAGGAAACAGGTGTGGATGCTCTCGCTGTTGCCATCGGTACCAGCCATGGAGCATATAAATTCACCAGTAAGCCTACGGGTGAAGTCTTAGCCATGTCTCGGATCGAAGAAATTCATGCAAAACTACCCAACACCCATTTGGTAATGCACGGTAGCAGCAGCGTGCCACAGGACCTCCAGGATATCATCAACCAGTATGGTGGTCAGATGAAACAGACCTATGGTGTTCCGGTTGAAGAGATCCAACGTGGTATTAAGAGTGGTGTCCGCAAAATTAATGTAGATACTGACTGCCGGATGGCAATCACCGGAGCTATCCGAAAGCTACTCACAGAAGATCCTTCCGCATTCGACCCACGCGCCTATCTGAAGCCAGCACGAGCTGCGATGAAAGAGGTATGTGTTGCAAGAATGACTGCTTTTGGACAAGCAGGTAATGGAGCTAAACTGAGAGATCAGATTGGATAAATCTTAAAGTTTCATCGTCATCCTTTTTCTTGGATGCTTTGCTGACTCATTACCCTTTGCATCCAATGAGGTGCAAAGGTTTTTTATTGATTCGGTGTCAGCAGGAGTAATGAAGTGGGTGTCACCGAAAAAAAAATGGATCTTATTGAGCACTTCTGGGACCATGTCTCGAGCAGGAGTAACAGCACTGCACTCATAGCGACCGATCATCTTGGAGAAATCATCTCTGTAAGCTGGAGAGAGCTTGGCCAATGGGTTGCAACGGTGTCGGCGAACCTCTCCGACAAAATGAGTGCACTAGGGACTCCTACCCATCGTATCGGATACCTCAGTGACAACTCTCTCGCTTGTGTGGTCACTGCCTTAAGTTGCATGAATTTGGGTGTGATTGAATTCCCATTTGATCATCGCTTGCCAACGCATGAAATTGATAGTAGGTGGAAGTCGATTCAAGGCCTTTGGATCGACCTAGTAGAAATTTCAGGTCAACTCCGTAGTTCTAGTCAAGAGCTCGAGACCACATCAAAAAGATCAAAATCCACGTTCAAATCAGAGTCACCCGCTCTGGTGCTCTGGACAAGTGGTACGACAGGAGATCCGAAAGGAGTCACGCTTTCGCGTGGCAATCTAGTTGGTAACGCGAGCGCGAAGCTTCAGGCAGTGCCTCAAGACGAGGACGATCGACGATTGTGTATCCTACCACTTTGCCATGGCTACGCGCGCACTTGTGATATGGGTACATGGCTAATTAGCGGGTGTACGCTTGCCGTAGCTCTGGGGTACGAGGGTATCAAGCAATACGCGGGACTTGTGCGGCCCACCCTCATGAACCTCGTACCGAGCCTCGCAAAGAAATTACTGGACAACAAAGAACTGAAAGGATTGGATCAATTACGCTTGATTGGCTGCGGTGGAGCCGGTCTTTCTGAAGAAGATTACTTCAAATGGACGCGTGAGCGTGATGTCACGGTAATACAAGGTTATGGATTGACTGAAACATCGCCCGTGATCTCCAGTGCTACCCCAGAATGTGCAGGGCCTGGACTAGTGGGTGATTTTGTGACAGGCTGGGACTACAGAATTGAAAACGATCAACTCTTTGTTCGTGGCCCCCATGTCATGTTGGGATATTGGGATGACCGAGAGAGCACGGATTTAAAGATCGACTCTGATGGCTGGCTCGCGACCGGGGATCAAGTAGAGGTCGACCCAGACACCAAACAATTAAAAATACTTGGCCGTTTTGATGACGTAATCATCTTGGATAACGCCAATAAAATTCATCCCGTTCGGCTCGAAAGAGAGATCAATACGATCTCAGGCATCAATCATTCAATGCTGATCCAACGAGATTACTTGGAGCTATGGATTGATGTTAGTGAAGATATCCAGCCAGACTCCGATAGGTATCAAATGCTCTATCTAGAAGCTGAGCAGATCATTCAAGAAAAAACCTACGGGGAACCGTACTCAATACGACGATTCGATACCCCACTTATCAGTACCGAACTCACCCCTAAAGGCACGTTACGGCGTGGTCACATTATGAAGAGGCGTTTCAGTTCCTAAGCTGGATCATAGGCATCGCTGCCCATTCCCCGACCACGTGGAATAATTTTGCACATCATAATTCCCAAACCGTAGAGGAACAAACGTGGCACGGCCATTGCGAACATACTGGTAACGTCCGCTGGTGTCAGGACCATCGAGACTAAAAAGATAACGAGGACAGCTAAACGCCAACTGGATACATACGCTTCAGTCTCGAACAAACCGATCCTTTGAAGAAACAACATGACAAGCGGCAACTGAAACGCGATACCAAAACCCAATGGTAACAAAAGCACAAAATTCACGTAGTAGGTCAATCTTGGCTCAATAGCAACATCCAGACTTCCATTAAAAGCTAATAAAAAGGTCAGGACGTAATTGAGGACGACAAAGAAGGCTAGGACAACACCGGCTGAAAAAAGAGTGACACTGAGAGGGAGATAAACATAGACATATCGTCGCTCATGCGCGTGCAAGCCAGAGGCTACAAAACTCCAGAGGTGATAAAAAATCATCGGGGAAGCCAACACCGCTCCGACAATCAATCCCGCCTTCACCCAAATCATAAATGGCTCCTCCATTTTGAGTGAACTCAAGCCGGTCTTGTTCTGACGTAATTGCACTTTAGGCTTGAGAACACTTGGATCAGGTAAAGACTCGAGAAGCTTCGCCATCTCAACAGGCTTGATTGCTCCTTGATTGAAATTGATGAGATCAGTAGCTTGCTTTACTTGATCTTCGCTAGAGGCAATGTCATTTTCAGGTGCTTTAGCCTCAGCGTCAGAAGCTTCTGTGGAACCGGAATCGGTCGAGGATTCACCCGCTGACTCCGTATCCGGGGAATTCGCCTCGGGTGACAAAGAAGTTTTAGTGGATACTTTTGACGGCACCAATGACTCCATCGTCAAAGTCTGGTATTCCTCGGGCACGTCATAAATAATCTCCCAGACCAACGCGTTGGTCGAGAGAAATTCTTTTAGCGGTGCATTGGCTGGATCTGCTGGATCATATCCAAGGCGAAATAGATCGCGATCAGCCATGTAGTCGCGAATCGCAGTCTGAAGAGGCGTTTGAACAAAAAGTACAACTCGATCAGCAAACAAGAGTCCTATCACTAAACCCGCAGCCAACCAAAGTACAGCACGTACCAGACTTTGCCGAAGCTCATCGAGATGCTCCCTGAAAGTCATCGTCGAATTTTCGAACAGATCATCTTTAGGCTGGGCCAATCGGTCCACAGGGAAACCTCAACAACGTCGGAAAGAAATCAAGAGTCGCACGCGGTAATCAAAAACCCGTTCGGTTTATAATATTACATTCTGAAAGGAAAGTTCGAAGGGCCCAAACACCCGCTTCTAAAGCATTCTGCTACCTCGGATGAGATAACCGATCATTTTTAGGCTCAGCGATCGAAAATAGAGCTTTTTAACCATCATCCAGACACCGCAAGCTACCTAAAACTCATGGCCACAAGCAATCTTGAGCCAGACATAGACCACAACCGAACCATTCAATTGTAATCCGGAGGAATAATTTAGCAGTCCGCATGTACAACGATCATGTAAAATATTGCGGTCTCTTTCGAATTACCAACTGACATTGCATAGAAGCCAAATGGATACCTATCCACTGCGATTTACTCCCATCCTAAAACAAACGATCTGGGGAGGTCGACGACTCGCTACCCAATTGGGAAAAGTGCTCGGGGAGGAAGATAATTACGCTGAAAGCTGGGAGATTGTTGATCATGGTGCAGATCAAAGTGTTGTGGAGAACGGCCCACTTGCAGGTAAAACCTTGGAGCAATTAGTGGCCAATAATAATGTCGACGTGCTTGGCCACTCTAGATTATCAGAGTCTTTTCCACTGCTGCTCAAATACCTTGACTGTAATCGTGTCTTATCTGTGCAAGTTCATCCTGATGATGAATACGGGCAGAAGATGTCACCCCCTGACCTCGGCAAAACGGAAGCTTGGTACATTGTAGAAAGTCAAGAACACAGTTTGGTTTATGCCGGATTGAAAACGGGTGTCAACCGCAGAGATCTGCAAGTCGCAGCTGAACAAGGTGAAACCGATTCCGTTCTGCATGCCTTCCATCCAGAGGCTGGAGATATACTTTATATTCCAGCCGGAACCGTCCATGCCTTGGGAGAGGGACTTCTAG
>JAYYHM010000490.1:0-3004 GCA_036148415.1 Planctomycetota bacterium | reverse complement strand
GATGAAAGGACCCGTCGAAAACTCTCCGTGACTAAGAACATCTTGTGCGAGGTCAGCTAAAACCCGCAAGAAGAGTGATGGCGGATACTAGAACTGCAGACCGGTTTTTTGGTACCCTGAGCAGTCTTTACTGGTATCTCTGAGTAAGTCATGGCCCGAAAGTCCGCATCCAAGCAATCACGAATTCGATCGCGGCGTGGTTCATCGTCCGATCAGCCACTGCGTCTCCAACGTCTGCTGGCATCCGCCGGGTTTGGGAGTCGACGTCAATGTGAAAATCTCATTGAGATGGGTCGCGTAGAGATAGATGGAAACATCGTCACCCAACTTGGGACGTCAGTAGATCCTTCGAAGCAGAAGGTAAAAGTGGATGGCACTCTACTGAAGAAGCAGAAACTCGTTTACTACGCGGTCAACAAGCCTGTTGGTTTCGTGACCACGAACCGTGATCCGCAAGGCCGTCCCAGAGTGATCGACCTCGTTCCGCCAAGTGAACGTGTCTTCCCTGTGGGTCGATTAGATCGATCCAGCGAAGGGCTACTTCTCCTCACCAATGATGGAGAGCTCTCACAAAAACTCACTCATCCAAAATTCGGTGTTCGGAAAGTCTATCGTGTCACCGTAGCAGGCAAGGTAGACCTTGAGTCGATGAAAAAAATGCGACAAGGCATCTACATCGCTGAGGGATTTGTCAAAGTTGAGGGTGCAAAACTCCTCAAAACACGCAGTCGTGCTACCGAGATGGAGATTGTGCTTCGCGAAGGCAAAAACCGGGAGATACGACGCATCTTAGCGCGATTGGGCCACAAAGTTCAAACACTGCGAAGAATTGCGGTGGGCCCCTTAAAATTGGGAGATCTTCCTCACGGTGCTTACCGGGCTCTAACCTTCCAAGAGGTTGAAAAACTCTGGCGTGCGGTGGATCTCGCCGAAACAGAATCGAATCATTTACCAACTAAGAAACCGCGCGGCGCAAAAAAGAAAGCCGGAAAGAGAACTGCGACCAAGAGTCGGGTAAGCAAAGCCGGACGAAGTGGTTCGCTTAAAAAACGGAGTGTGAGTTCTACTTCAAATCAAAAGGGCACTCGATCAACTTTTCTTCCCGGGGTGAAAAAATCGCAGTCGCAGGGAACGGTGATTGGAGGAGATTTTGAAAGTCGGGCCAACACAGAATCGGCCAAACCTGTTCGTAAAAAACGAAGCGGTACCAAAAAACGAAGTGGAACCACTACTTCAGCAAATCGATCACGATCAAAGCAAACATCTAGCAAGACCACTGGCAGATCAGCTGGAAAAACCAAACGAGCTCCTCAGAAACGGCGTAAATCTTAATGTCCAAGCTTCATGCAGATTACTATGCAGATTCAATGGAACAGCTTGAATCTCCGTTAGTTCATAACGAAAAGATTGCTGAAGACACATTCCTGCTTCGCGTATCCGCTCCAGCCATTGCCCAGAAGGTCGTTCCTGGTCAATTTGTAATGATTCGGATGTCTCACAGTGATGCGCCGTTGATCGGAAGAGCTCTCGCGGTCTATGACGTCATTGAAGATGAAACGGGAACGCCGAAATGGATCGATCTGGTTTACCTCTGCAAGGGATCTCTCACTTCAACGCTAGCTGCTTCACCTTTAGGAAGCAGTGTCACGCTTTGGGGCCCCTTGGGGAATGGTTTTTCAAATCGGGAATGCGATCACCTCATCATGGTTGCCGGTGGCATTGGACAAACCCCCATGCTATTGCTTGGAAGAGAAGCGTTAGGGACCCAAAAGTTCGGACCATCAGACCGAGCCAACGGATGGAGTCAGCAGGTCACTCTGATCTACGGTGCAAGACGAAAGAGTCTTCTGGCGGGTATAGACGATTTCGATCAAGCTGGATTCAACACTGAACTCTGCACGGATGACGGTTCGGAAGGTCAAAAGAAACTTGTTCCGGAAGTGCTTCAAGAGAAGCTCTCTGCCATTCCAAGCAACAACAAAGTTCGGGTGGTGACCTGCGGACCGGAAATTATGATGGAGAAAGTATCCGAGATCTGCGAAACGGAGGGAATCGATTGCCAAGTCTCTATGGAGACGCCAATGGCATGTGGTATCGGCATTTGCTTTTCTTGTGTCGCACAGATCAAGCAGGACGGGCCCGAAGAGTGGGATTACAAACGTACCTGCGTCGAAGGTCCCATCTTCGATTCAGAGAAGATCTGCTGGTAACGATGATGGGACATTGAAAATGAATTTGCGCTAGTTGGACAGCGATTCGGATCAAGCCTACCGGAAATAGGATCCGCTAGTTGTTGTGGGAGTTGAACCGTCAGTCGGATACGTGAATCCTGTTCCAGTGCTTCCTGGCGAATATCCAGGGGTCTCACTCGATCGAGTATTTTCTGCTGGTGGTAAGACTCTGTCAGTCAAAGTACTGGAAAACCCACTCGAACGAGTCGCTGTCGAATAATCAGGCTGCGATATAGGCGGCTCTTCCTGAATCGAGCCTTGATTAGGATCCACATTTTCAGGACTTAGATTTGCAATCGAAGGCGAATCGGTTGGCAAAGTAAATCCAGCCGACGTTGAATCCGCTGCCGTCGTATTATTCATCATTGAACCGCTAGGCGGTAAAAAGCCATGTGTCGAACTTGTAGAAGATGGCATGCTTCCAGTAGCTAACGAAGAAGGATCACCACTGGCCCCCCAATCACTCACGGATTGACCACTCAAATCATTCTTGGGTGTGAAAGCGGTATCACCAAAAGCGCTATTCTCGACCGATGCTGATGATTGACTGATCTGCGAACTCTCTCCTGATGAAACACCATTTGTGAAGCCGGTGAATCCATTCGCCTGTGCTGCAGCGAAATTAGCAGGCTGCGAGCCGTATTGGGGAACTGAATTGCTCGCGGCAATGGGTTCATTGCTAATTTCTCCTTCATCGATTACTAAATCAGGAATTGATGTACCACCAGCGACTGATGCAATACTTTTCGGCGTTGAATCACTGCTAGGTGGCG
>JAYYHM010000489.1:0-8395 GCA_036148415.1 Planctomycetota bacterium | reverse complement strand
ATCTTTGCTCGGGATGACAGCCCGCTTCCAGAAATCAAAGCAAAGCCCACGCAACAGGTACTCGAAGAACTCCAGTAGAATCTCGTCGGAGTTAGCTCACGCAGCTCCAATTCTGATAGCCTTCCTCACCGGAATACCGATCAGAGCAATACACCGTACTTTTCCGTTACACACTCAAATGGTGCGACATGCCGGTTCGATTTCGTCTCAATATCATGATGTTCCTCCAATTCTTCATTTGGGGAGTTTTCTTTGTAACCATGGGAGGTTACTTGGCAAAACTATTCGAAAACGAAGAGGGAGTGAATTCAATCATTGGAAGATGCTACGCCACGCAAACCTGGGCTGCGTTATTTGCCCCACTTATCGTTGGCTACATCGGCGACAGGTTGATGAACAAAGAAAAACTCAATGGAATCCTGCATCTCGCTGGTGCAGGATTACTCTTTTGGGTGAGCACCATCACGGATCCGGACATGATGTTTTGGGGATTGTTGGCGTTTTTCATCTGCTACATGCCTACCCTCGCACTGGTCAATACGATTACTTTCCAAAATGTACGTGACATTGAGGGGGATTTCCCGAAAGTCCGTCTATGGGGAACGATTGGCTGGATCATAGCGGGCCTCACCGTATCCCAATCTTTCTTCGGCCTAGGTGACCTACCTATCCTCCCCGGAATCGAAGACGCTGGGGGAACCGCCGTCCAATTTCAATTAGCTGCAGTTGTCAGTGCTATCTACGGAGTCTTTAGCTTTACACTGCCGGCCAGCCCACCGGAGGGCCGCGGCGAATCCGTTAACCTGATCAAGGTTCTTGGTTTTGATGCACTCAGCCTTCTACTCAATCCCTCTTACCTGGTTTTTGCAATCAGTTCATTCCTGATTTGCATCCCTCTTGCCTTTTACTACGCAAGGACCGGAGATTTCGTGAATGTCGTTCACTTTGGTGAAAGCACCGGTGGTGTCATGGCACTCGGACAAGTCAGCGAAATCTTCTTTATGGCTCTCGTACCCTTCTTTTTAGTTAGGCTAGGAGTGAAAAAAATGCTCTTGGTTGGCATGCTCTGCTGGGCTTTGCGTTACGCCCTGTTCGGCCTTATGCCATCCTCTGCCGCTTTAGTGGTGCTGGGGATTGCGGTGCACGGTATCTGCTACGACTTCTTCTTTGTGACGGGCCAACTTTACACGGACCGCGTTGCACCTAAAGACATGCGAACCAGCGCCCAAGCACTCGTTGGCCTTCTCACCTACGGGGCTGGCATGTTGGTGGGTAATTATGTCGCCGGCTGGTGGGGAGACAAAATTGAACTAGATCCCACCAAAGAGGGCTGGTTAGTCGCAGCGCAGGATTTCTGGCTGATGCCAGCGATGTTTGCGGTGGCCGTAGCGGTTCTGTTCTTCGTGCTGTTCCGAGACAACTCGCAAACCTCGCCAGACGGTGAACCAGGGGAGGGTACCGATACGATGAACCCTCACCTCAATCAAGCAGCGATGGACTAAGTCATCGCCATTGAGCGACTTGGAAAACCAAAAAGGCTGGGCACCGTGTGGTGACCCAGCCTTTTTTCGTTTCTTTGGGGAGTATCAAGCAACATTTGCAGAACGCTGCTGATTGTCATCGATCACTTCTCTAGGTGAAAGATTTCTCAGACTATCGATCACGAAAGAAGGTGCGGACATGGACGGCGTTAAGGATGCCCATTGATTGATCGACTCTAGGATCACATCCGAACCCAGTCGATCAAAGAAACCGGACCAAGATCGCTTGGAGTCGAAACCCAATCCACCACGCATTGCGGAATCAAGATCTGAACTCGACTGGATGACACTATCGAGCTTTGCCATCACAGCCTCGATCCACATCGGCACGGCGAGCAGTCTCAGTACCTGTTGTTCATCCAAATCCATCTGGCTTGACTGATAGGTTTCGATAATTCGAGATGCTTGATGTGAAAGATGAATCGAACGCTGGCCGCCCGAATAGCTATAGAAACCCCCACCATCGAATCGTCCATTTCTCTGGTGCTTGATCAATGCGGGCAACAGCGGGGAAGGGGAGAGTCGCCGCGGGAACGATCGCCAAAATGCCCTTCCCGCATCAAATGCGGTTCGCGAACCGATCCAATCGATCAACTCAAGCGGTGAAATAGGCATCCCAAATTGTTTGGCCGCTCTCTCGATGACACGAGCAGAAACGCCACGGCACAAAAGTAACATGGATTCATTAAGATACGGTGCCAATAATCGATTGACAATATATCCAGGGGAATCTCCAACTCGGATTGGCTGCTTTCTCAGCCGCATCACATGGGAAATAGCTTGGAAGAGGGTCTCCGGATCACTGGCAGGACTGCTCGCCACTTCCACTGCATGTCGGTCATGCACGGGCATAAAAAAATGCATGCCACATAGCCTTCCAGGGTATGGCAAGCCATCAGCGATCTGCCGGATCTGCAGATTGGATGTATTGGCGCAATAGACCGCACGACTACCCAAAATCGATTGAATGCGTCTGAAAAAATCTTGCTTAATTTCGAGTCGCTCAGAGATAGACTCAATTACCAGCGGTATGTCCGGTTGTGCCGGTGAGTTCATCGTGCGAGGAACAAAATGAATTCGGGGACCCAGTAGATCAAGCGTTTCGGGATCCTCGGAGGAAAGCGGAGAGGGATACACAACTGAATCCGTCGACTCTTGCGACGTCAATTTTAACGAGGGCCGGATGGTTCGCGGTCGTGCAAGATGTTCCCTCTCAGCCCCCTGATAGCTCCAAGACCAGACCTCGTCCGTCCCAGTCTTTGCCACTAACTCTTCCAGTGCAAACTCTAAAAACTCTCGGTTCTGGTCAATCAGCAAGAAAGGCAAGCCCGCCTCCAGATGACTGCGTGCAATGGCTCGACCTACAACCCCCGCGCCTACCAACACAGTTGTGGTTCGCTCGCTAGTTTGCTTTTCAGACACCGAAGATTCCTTCATCAAAGTGCTGAGTGTATTGCCAGTGTGTTTAGCCGCGTGCATCACGCAGCTTGACTACTTCGATCCGGAAGTGATTCACCGACGGTTATCATGTCGTCATGTGATTCTAACCAATAAATAGGGACAGAACCGTAAAATGAAGCCCAACCGGTAAAAGTACTGGGTGGACCCACTAACAAATCCACTTGCGCGAGAGAGTAGAGGTCATCCATCACATCACGCTTCTCACAGGAAACATTTAATCCCTGGAAATCCTCAACAGAGAACTCACCGTTGCCGCATACCAGAAAAGCCACTCGTCTGGGCGAGTAATGATCGGCAATCTGCCTCATCCATTGAGAGTACTGACTGGTGGGGTAATAATATTTTCCGCCAAGATAGGTCGCGTAATCACCCTGTCGAATATGTATTCCAACAATCAAATCAGCCTGTTCCCGTAATTTCCAAAGACGGGACTGAATCTTTTCTTGAAGTGAAAAATCGATTGCAAGATGTGATTTCACCTTCTCAGCGTGCTTATTCAACAAATGCTCGCTACGGAACAGCCAACCTTGAAGCAAGACATCCTGACTGAGGACCTGAGAAGCGAATGAATCGCTCGCCAGATCACACTGTTCACCCGTTCTCAACCGGATGACTTTCAAGCCTCGAATCTCGCCACCCAAGTAATGGACTCCGCGACCAGTCAACTCAACGGTCTTGGAAACCAGATTTCGCTTCCATCGACTTGGTGAGCCAGCGTGTGGTGAGCCAGCAGAAGCCTCCAATTCGGGATAGTGACACCACAAATCGGATCGAGTTCGGGGGAAGCGTTCCGCGTATTCTGCAAAAGCGGGATTCATCAGCTTGACACCATATTCCTCAGCCGCAGCGATTAAATGCGCATAGAGGAACAGTCGATTACCAAGTTGCCCATATTTTTTTCCAATGATAATCATCGAAAGTGTCACTCCGACCTGAATCCAGCTATTCGCCAACAAACCTATTGCGATCCACGATAAACAACAAGAGCGCTTCAGCGTAAACCTGCTTCTGACCAGATCATGCTTGATAGCATTCTTTAATACACCAATAATTTGGCTTTCAGTGCCCCGTTCAATCGACCATGGGATGAGCAGCTTGGTCCATAGTCGCTAAACTGGGCAATGTAACGAGGGAGTGCAATCTTTAAGCTTGAGTCGACGCGAAAGAGACAGCATTCCGACTCTGTGACCCAAAAGCCAGTTGAAGCGAGGTACCTAGAAGATGAATAAGATTCGTGTCGGGATTGTGGGTGCCACGGGCTATACCGCATTAGAATCCATCCGATTGTTGCTTCAGCATCCACAGGCAAAGGTCGTGGCAGCCACCAGCCGCAAAGATGCTGGAAAACCACTTTGGGAGGTTCACCCCTCTCTGAGTGGTCGCTTGGACGTGCAAGTCACCGAGCTCAATATCAAGCAACTCTGCTCGGATTGCGATGTGGTTTTCTGCTGTTTGCCCCACGGGGCATCCGCGAAAACGGTCAAGGAGTTGATTGAGGGCGGCACGAGGGTTATCGATTTCAGTGCAGATTTTCGATTGTCCAACGTGGAAACCTATGAACAGTGGTACGGAGTCGAGCATCCTTGGCCAGAAAGAATGGGTTCGGTCGTCTACGGGATGCCAGAGTTTTTCGCTGAGGAGATTCGAGGTGCTGATGTAGTTGCCAATCCAGGTTGCTATCCCACCTCGGCAATTCTCCCGCTAGCACCACTGATTGAATCCTCCATGATCGATCCGACAGATATCATCATCGATAGTAAAAGCGGAGTGAGCGGGGCAGGAAGAAGCGCGAAGGTGGCCACCCTGTACTGTGAGACCAATGAATCCATCGCTGCCTATGCGGTGGGTTCCCATCGGCACCAACCGGAGATCGACGACCTCGTCCACCGAATTGGCGGGAGGGAAATCCAGAGCTTGTTTACACCGCATCTGACCCCCATGGACCGTGGGATACTCTCCACGATCTACGTTCGATCGGAACATGATGCAACGGAAATCCTCAATCTCTGGAGAGACCGCTATGCGGACTCTACCTTTGTTCAGACAGTCGATCATCTACCAGCAACTAAACATGTTGCGGGAACCAATTATGTTCAAATGACTGCCAGGAATGCAGGTTCACGACGGGTCTTGGTTACTGCGATTGATAACCTGGCTAAGGGTGCCAGCGGCGCCGCGGTCCAAAATCTAAACGTAATGTTTGGTTTACCGGAAAACGCTGGGTTGATCTAGCTTTGTGAGTACTTGCTGTCCTTAAAATTGATTAAACTTCGAGGCGAGTGATTCGCATCCTTCTTTTCTTTTCCGCAAAGCGAACCTATGTCAGATGAATCGAACGAGTTTCCGGAAGATCATCGCCCCGGTTCAGAATCTTCAGAAGAAAATCAAACCTACGAATCCGACACAAATCTCGATGCCCTGTCTGACGCCCCCATGATGGCGGAGCTGGTTTCGGATACCTCATCAGGAGGATCATTGCCCAGACGAGATGTTGAAGGGTTCCATTCGACCCATGGAGATAACGCTTCCTCCATTCAAGATAGCTCTCAGCAAGCGGATCCCAGCACGCGACTTCGATGGTGGTCACCCTTGTTGATGGTCCTTATCTCATTGGCGTCCTATTTGGCGGTAAGCGGGGTGATGTCCGCCGTTGCATTAGTGGTGGTCACTGGGGACGTTTCAGCAGAGCTTTTTGAAGATCCAATTGCACTCCAAAATGCAATGTCTGCCGTTCTGTCCTCTCGTATCGGGCTATTCCTCTCACTGGTTGTCCCTCAAATCGCATTGGTAAGCCCCTGTCTCATCGCGGCGGCGATTTCTCCCATTCCTTTCACTGAACGTCTTGGGCTCGTCAAAGGTGAGTGGCCGGTATGGAGTTGGTTAGCCGTGGGAGCAGCGTCTCCGTTGGTTGGTCTTATTTCCGGAGTTGTACTGAGCCAATTTGTGGAAGAAAGCGATACCCTGAAGCAGATGAATGATGTCTTTCGCGACCATGGAGCTTCAGGATTTTTTCTACCCCTTGCTTTTATGATTGGGGTTACTCCAGCGTTATGTGAGGAACTGCTATTCCGCGGCTACATCCAGCAGAGACTTGCTAGAGTCTTGCCACCCGGCCTCGGGGTTTTCATTGCTTCGTTTCTCTTCGCCGCTTTTCACATCGATTTCGTGCATGTTCTGGCAGTTTTCCCTCTCGGATTATTCCTCGGATGGGTGACGTGGAGAAGTGGTTCACTTTTTCCCGCAATGGTGGGTCACTTCGTCAATAACTTTGTCAGCGTCGTTGGAATTGTTTTCTCACCTGATATGGATCAGGATTCGCTGGAACTACCGGCAGCCACATTGACCCTCAGTGTCTTTATTTTCGGTTTGATTGGCGCGATCTTAATCGCGCTGGTAGCTCGCCGCCAGAAGCTTGCCTACTTACACGGGAACACGATGATCGGTGACGTGAATACAATCACACGAAACGATGCCTCGGGTGAAGAACTGCCGTCCTAGTTTGGATCGAAGAAGATTTTCGGAATGCGACTTGGCTTTGAACAACCGATCTATCTTGTTCTGCTAGTGTTCCTGCCACTTCTGTGGTGGATCGGCTATCAGCCGCTCCAGGCGTTGGGACGCGCTCGCCAGTGGATCGTTCTTGGTCTAAGGAGTTTACTTTGGCTGTTGGTTGTGCTGGCACTGGCGGGAGTACAGTGGGTATGGACGAATGATCGTCTCACGGTGATGTATCTCCTTGATCAGTCCGAAAGCATCCCTGCTGTGAAGCGTCAGGTGATGTTGGACTACGTCATCAAATCGGTGCAACAGCACCGGAATCGTATCCGGGAGGATCGAGCCGGCATCATCGTATTTGGCGCCGAAGCCTCGGTGGAAACCCCACCCTATGATGATGACATTCCAGCCATTGGGAAGCTCGTTAGCCTGCAAGGCGATACGGACGCGACAAATCTTGAATCGGCTTTGAATCTGGCTCAAGCCTCCATGCCAGAAGATACATCACGAAGGATCGTGATCATCACCGACGGTAATGAAAATCTAGGTCAAGCTAAAGCGGTAGCATCTCGTGCTGCTCAGTCCGGAATCGGAATCGACGTTGTACCTGTGCTTTTGGAAGCTCGAAGCGAAGTCTTAGTTGAAAAGATTGATCTTCCGAGAGAAATTCGAAAGGGACAACCTTTTGAAGCAAGAGTCGTTGTGAGCCAATACAACGATGACGAGGATGCGGAACCTGTTTCAGGAAAAATCCGAATCAAACAAAGTGTGCGTGGAGAGGAGTCCTTGCTTCTCGAAGAATCACTGGTGCTAACTCCGGGTAAAAATGTCATCCCTATTCAGCATCAAATTGACCAGCCTGCATCCTACGTCTACGAAGCAGAATTCATCCCAGATACCGCGGCGGATGATTCGATTCGAAAAAATAACTCCGCGACAGCCTACACCTATGTTCGTGGTCGCGGACGTGTCTTACTCATTCAAGATTTCTCTCAGGCTGGAGACTACGATCTGCTCATTCAATCACTTCGTGATGCGGATATCGAGGTGGTCAGTGAGACCAGTGATCGACTCTTCGGTTCGATAGCAGAGCTACAAGCCTATGATGCCGTAATTTTGGCAGGTGTGCCCAGAGTATCAGGGGATGAAAGCAATACGATAACCTCCTTCTCTGATCAACAGATTGAGATGCTCGTACGCAACACACAGCAGCTTGGTGCGGGACTGCTAATGATTGGAGGCCCCGAAGCTTTTGGTGCCGGTGGATGGACCGGTACCGATTTAGAAAAAGCAATGCCTGTTGATTTCCAGATAAAGAATTCAAAGATCAAAGCTACCGGAGCACTTGCATTAATCATGCATGCGAGCGAAATGGCTCAGGGAAATTATTGGCAGAAGGTAATTGGGAAAGCAGCAATTGAGCAATTAGGGCCAAGCGATTACGCGGGGGTCCTGCATTGGACGATGCAAGGTGATGCATGGCTTTGGGGCGGAACGGATCAGAATCGCGGTTTACTTGAGGTGGGCGAGAATCGCAAAGCTATGCTTTCTAGACTGGCTCGCATGACCCCGGGTGATATGCCTCAATTTGATCCGGCGATGAAAATGGCTGTCACCGGCCTCAGCCGCACCCCCGCTGCGATTAAGCATTGTGTGATTGTGAGTGATGGTGATCCGAGTCCTCCCAATCCGTCTACGATTCAAGCGTTCATTGATAATGACATCACGATCAGCACCGTGGCCGTGGCATCCCATGGCTTGACGGAGAGTAAGCGTCTGAGGGAAATCGCTGAAGCCACCGGTGGCAAGTACTACTCCGTCTCCGATGGTCGAGCTTTACCTAGAATTTTTCAGCGCGAAGCAAGAAGAGTCTCACGCCCTTTGGTCTACGAACCCAA
>JAYYHM010000488.1:0-4661 GCA_036148415.1 Planctomycetota bacterium | reverse complement strand
CAGAGGTGGCTTTGGCTGTACATTTAGTTGAGCCGATTCAGGAGTCACAGCTGATTGAAACATTAGCCGTCGAACAAGCTCGTACACGAGAAAATAAACAAATCTATATCAGCGATCAGGATGACTCCGATGCCTATTAC
Source organism: Planctomycetota bacterium (assembly GCA_036148415.1). Taxonomy (GTDB): domain Bacteria; phylum Planctomycetota; class Planctomycetia; order Pirellulales; family Pirellulaceae; genus Rubripirellula. The sequence continues at coordinate 4,521 of JAYYHM010000488.1, read as the reverse complement.
TGGAATGCTACCGAAGGCGAAGAAACCGTTTCTGTGTATGCCATAGGAACGGTTCCTAGAATCAGTGAGGTCGCCAGCTTAGATGGTTCGGACATTCCTTTGCCGCGAACCTCTCAAGCCCTCTGGGCAGACACGAGTGTGGATTCGGATCTGGTTGTATTATTCACTCCCAATTTTCTTTTTGCAGATGGACGGGAAATGCTGAAAGCTGCAGCTCCAGAATTCATCGCTCCACTAAAACGTTTTATGCAACCTGATATCAATGCATGTTTGTTAACACTTCACTTCAATACGGATGAGACTGTTTTCTTAGAAACTCGATATGCACCAAGTGGTGGTATCAGTGAGCCTGCACTAATGCGGAAGGTAAGTGATTCGATTCAATCATTACCGGAATGGGCTAATCAATTTATTCTTGATTCCACGCAAGATCCTTCTTGGAAATTACTGGCGATTCGGATGCCACAAATGATGCAGTACTTGACCTCCAAGGCAAGGGTAGGGATCTCCGATAATGCAGTGGTGGCAAACACGTATTTACCACAGGCAGCGTTCCCACAACTGGCCTTTGCGGGATTGCTCGCGATGAACACTTCCACGACTGGTATTGCAACAGAAATCACCCCTGAAGTGGAAATGCTCACAGTAGATCAGATGCTCGATAGGAAGATGAGCGTCTCCTTTGATCAAGAATCTTTAGAATTCGCCTTGGAAGCCATTTCCAATGCGTTTCAAGAGGGGCTGCCTGCCGGTAACCAGATGCCCACGGCTGTTATTGTCGGAGGCGATCTAGAATTGATGGGAATTACACAAAATCAACAGGTAAGAGAGTTCTCTAAGACGGACGAGGCACTTCGAGATGTACTCACGGCTCTCGTCGTACAAGCGAATCCCGATAAATCTGCGACAGGGCCTGATGATCCTAAGCAATCTCTCATCTGGGTTGTCGTCGATAGTGAAGAGGGTAGAAAAGAGTTTCGCATTACGACCCGACAAGCGGCTGAACGTGAGAGCTATCAGATCCCGAAGGAATTTAAGGGCGGAGAACAATCATGATCAAATGCAAGAGTCGCTCAACCTCGGATAAGCTTCATAATCCGAATCGGATGAGCTGGGTCATCAGGTAAATCGATGCTGGATTCAGAATAGATCCAAGAAGTGTTCTTTATCCATTCCGAGAACTCGGTGGATATGATTCGAAAAGGATCACTCAAGAATACTTCGCCTTCTGGAGCTAAATGATCCTCTAGACACTCCAAGAGTTCAGGCCATAGCTGTCGTAAGTAGGTGACGTCACTTCCAAAGATAAAAGGGAAATCTTTTTTTGATAGTGTGTCGACGCCAAAACGAAGGCGTTCAACCTTGCATCGATCACGAACCGCCCAAGTACTGAGATGGACAAGAATCAATGGATCATAAACTCCATCGGTCAGCGTCACCTGAGCTCCGCGCATGGCAGCTGAAAATCCCACTTGACCCGTTCCGCATCCTACCTCGAGAACTTGTTGATCTTTAAGGTGTAATTGATCTAGATACATATCAAGACCAGTTGCTGCTCTCCAGGTGGTGGCCCAAAAAGGGTCGATCACTCCTTCTTCACCCGCATCTTGACGCTGGCAAGCTTCAAGTAACATCCCGTCCGGATCAGAGGCGACAGCCATTCTGGTAGAGCGATCTGCGACGACGCTGGGTTCCCAGTGCCACGGAAAACTAGCGTCCGCTAACTCAAGTAGCTCGTCATAGCTGAGAGAAGAAAGATTTCGGAGGCTGTCATTCATGGATCATTTTCTTGATTCGTTAAGCCAAGATGCCACCTCAGCAGCAAAGTAAGTCAGAATGCCATCGGCTCCTGCTCGCTTGAACGAGAGTAGGCTTTCCAAGACAATTTGCTTTCTGTCCAGCCATCCTCGCTCTGCCGCTGCTGAGAGCATCGCGTACTCTCCGCTCACTTGGTAGGCGTAGGTTGGCACTTTAAACGTTTCTTTGACTCTTTGCAGTACATCTAAATAAGGCATACCCGGTTTAACCATGACACTGTCGGCGCCCTCTAAGAGATCCAGTGCAACTTCGTGCAGGCTTTCATCTGTTTGACAGGGAGACTGCTGGTAAGTTTTCTTGTCCCCGCTCCCTAAATTTCCACTCGATCCTACTGCATCACGGAAAGGACCGTAGAAGCTACTGGCATATTTCGCAGCATAAGACATGATCTGGACGTCTTGATGTCCTTGTTCATCTAATGCATCACGAATTTCTCCTATCCGTCCATCCATCATGTCACTTGGAGCGATAATGTCACAGCCTGCATCAGACTGAACAATCGCCTGTTGGCAAAGAATTGCAATGGTTTCGTCATTCAAGATGATTCCGTCACGAACCAGTCCGTCCTGCCCATGACTACTGTAAGGATCGAGTGCAACATCACAGATGACGCCAATCTCATCACCAAAACGTTCTTTGATTTTGCGGACGGTCTTGCAGACCAAGTTATCCGGATTCGTTGCCTCGATCGCATCCTCTGTTTTCAGACTGCTATCTGTCGCAGGAAAAATGGCAATCGCAGGTATGCCGAGAGAACATGCCTGCTCTACCGTTTGCAGGATCGCTTGTGATCCGAGGCGTTGTACTCCTGGCAGGCTTGTAATCGATTCGGATTCCACCTGATCGATTACAAATAATGGCCAGATGAGATCATTCGAAGAAAGTGCGGTCTCCTCTACCAGACGGCGGGACCAAGAATATGCTCGATGTCGCCGCATACGGGTTGCGGGAAAGGGGCCTCTAGCGAAATCAGGCATTGTGTTCAATCTCAGAGGGTTGGATGGATTTGGTTCGGTAGTGCATCAGTCTTTAGGGTAGTTCTACATCTCAATGTAGTGAATTCGATCATCTCGGTGACCTAAGGTGTCAACCAAGATGCGATGAAAAGGTTGTGACGAGTTAGTCAGAGAGGCGAAAGTTATTCTGTTTGCTTCGTGACTGACCGCGATTTTTCTAATCATGCAGCGGAAAATAAGGATTTTGATATGGCTAAATACTATGTACAGTCGGGTTCTTTTCGTCGAATAATTGAGGCCGAATCAGATCGGAACGCTGCGATTTCGGCCGTTCAATTAGCGATTGAACAGGTTCTCCCGCTTGATGGGGACTCGAGAACTACCCAGAACGAACCGCATGGGGCAGAGCAAAAAGAGACTTACTCGGTTCTCTCAGGAAAAGTTTTGGTCAGTGAGAGCGGTTTCGACTCTTCGGACAGGTTAGAGCTACCCACCAGAGAAGTGATCACAGCATGGAATCATCTGATCACGACATTGGATCGTCTGGAGCAAATGCTCGATTCCGCTGTATAACATTCCTTAATCTTTGGTGGTAGCTGATCGAAGGTAACCGGCACTGGTTTGAAATACCCGGTGACGTCGTGATCTAGCTTCAAGTTTGCCATGCTTTTCGGCGAGCAGATCAGCACAGTTCGCTTGGCAATAGCGACAGCCAATTTGAATCAGATGGAATCGTATATAGTCAGCAGCTTGACCCTCGATGGTTTCTTGAAGGAACGCCTGCAATTCCTGACGCGAGGGGCACGTAGCTTTAGACCGCTGCCAAATTCCACCGATCGTATGCAGGCCCGCAGACTGTTGACCTTGTTTTTCCAGTACTCGTCTTCTCAGTTGGTCGTCGGTGCGGAGTGCGAGTTCCAGTTGAGCCGACCGCTGAGGATTCAAAGACTCATCGAGGAATGCGATGACTTCAATATCAGAAAATTTTTCATTCATCACGGACCGAGATATCCGACGTATGATAAGCGCTACGAACTAATCTTCGAATCGGCTCAGACAGGTACAGATATTCTGGCCGCCAAAACCAAAGCTATTATTCAAAGCGTATTTTACGGACGCTTCCCGGGCGTGATTGGGAACATAGTCCAGATCACATTCCGGGTCTGGATTTTCATAATTAATTGTGGGTGGGATTACTGAATCACGCATTGCCATTAAACAGACAATCAGTTCCGTAACTCCAGCAGCAGCAATCAAGTGCCCCATCATACTTTTGGTGCTACTCACGGGGACGTTATCTGCTCGGTTGCCAAACACTTCACGACAGGCTTTGGATTCTACCTTGTCATTGACTGTCGTGCTCGTCCCATGTGCGTTAACGTAATCAATGTCATCTGGGGTCAATTTTGCATCAGCAATTGCCATTCGCATGGCAGCTATCCCACCATGGCCGTCTGGGGGTATATCGGTGATTCTGTAGGCATCTGCGGTTGTACCGTAACCGGCAATCTCCCCGTAGATTTTTGCACCTCTCGCTTTCGCCGCATCAAGTTCTTCCAGAATGACCATTGCGGAACCCTCTCCTAAAACAAAGCCATTTCGGAGTCGATCGAAAGGGCGACTCGCTTTGGTCGGTTCGTCGTTGCTTTCACTTAGTGCGGTAAGCAAGTTGAATCCCGTTACTCCGAAGGGGTGGATCATGCTATGTGCGCCTCCGGCAAGCATGACATCTGCATCGCCCCTTCGA
>JAYYHM010000487.1:0-4118 GCA_036148415.1 Planctomycetota bacterium | reverse complement strand
ATACTACCCGCACACCACCGGTATCCTCAAGAACGCGGACACTTGGCGACGCAGTTGGATTGAACGCCTCAACGACTCGGGGTACTACTGCACGAACATCGGCAAGATGCACACCTGGCCGTTCCAAACCGAACTCGGTTTTCATGAACGGTTCGTTGTTGAGAATAAGGATAGGTATCTTGAAGGAAGGTACTTCTTCGATGAGTGGGATCGTGCTCTTCGCTACCGTGGACTTGTTAAACAACAGAGACAGTTTTATCGAAAGCGAGAGGACTACCAAGATGCACTCGGTGCATTCGATTGGGAACTTCCCGAGGATACTCACCCAGATTTTTTTGTCGGAGACATGGCAACTTGGTGGATCAACAATAAGCCACCTGTAGGCCCATTGTTTTTGCAGATCGGTTTCCCCGGCCCTCATCCACCATACGATCCCGTGCCACGATACACGGAGCCCTATCTGCATCAGACGCTGCCGATCGATCCTGTCACTCGCGAAGACCTCGAGGGGCAACCTCCTGCGTTCAAGGAATTGAGGCAGCACAATTTTGAGATCGACCATGACTCGGTTGTACTCGACCTTGAACCCTCTGAGGCCCAACGGCAGAGGCAGCGCGCCTATTACCTAGCAAACGTCACAATGATCGACGAAAAGGTTGGCGAGATCATGGATGCGCTCGAGAACAATGGCTATCTGGAGAATTCAATTGTCATTTTCACCAGTGACCATGGAGACTGCCTTACTGACCACGGGCACAGCCAAAAATGGACGATGTACGAACAAGTCACACGGGTGCCATTGATCGTATGGGCTCCGAACCGATTCAAAGAAGGCAAGAAAGTCGATGGACTCGTTCAATTGATGGATTTGGGGCCGACCATCCTGGAATGGGCGGGTTTGGGTATCCCTGAGGATTGGGAGGCCATCTCACTGTCAAGGGCACTCGAAGGATCGGAGGAATGGTCGGGGCGTGATTACGTCTACTGTGAACAAGCTCGCGACGCTGTTTTAACAGGATGCGAATTCATGACCATGGTGCGCAGCAAACAATACAAGCTGGTCCACTTCCTTGATGAAACCCACGGTCAACTTTTCGATTTGATCAAAGATCCCGGTGAATGCAAAAATCTGTGGGAGGACCCCGAACACCTTCCAACCCGTGAATCACTACTCGCTGAACTCAGGGAATGGCGTATCCGAAGCGGTCTAAAAACCAAGGATTGGTCGAGGGACTGGCGGTAGCCATTGAGTACTGGCAATCCGCTGGGTCGCGAGGATGTTCCGACCCTAAGATAGAGCTGGAAAATGCTCGTTATATCGTTGAATTGATCATAAGACAAAACTTTGGTCAGATATGTAAAATGCATCGCTAGAGAGAAACGAAACCTAGTTGACCATCCCTATGAGCCAAACGTCGTTGCGGGCGAGTAAATTTTGAACGCAGTAACAAGGAATTGACATCTAATGGCTATAAAGCACCGGAACACGAACTGGATCACCACCTTTTGCTTTGCCGTGGGCTGTATGCTCAGTGGTAATGTGAGCGGAGCGAATCCAACCAAGGTCATCGAAACAACTGAGAAAATTTCAGGGATCGATAAGAGCTTGTTCAGCTCATCTGTACAGCCCGGTGACAATTTTTATCTCTATGCCAACGAGAAGTGGCTGAGCGATACAGAGATTCCGGCCGACAAGTCCAACTATGGCATCTTCACTCTCCTGGCGGATGAGGCTGATGAACAAGTCCGAAGATTAATCGAACTTGCTGCGGAATCCGAGGGGAAACACGGAACTGCATCTCAAAAAGTGGGTGACCTTTACCGTTCAGTTTTGAACACCGAAAAGAGAAACCAAGTAGGAATTGATCCTCTCAAAGAATTTGTCGCCATGGTGGACGCCATCAAAAGCCATGAAGAAGCGGCAGTTACCATGGGCACACTTTCCAAAGTTGGGATTTATGGTCCGATCGCTGCGTATGTGAGCGTGGATGCGCGACAGAGTGATGAATATACAGTCTATGTTACGCAATCGGGACTAACGCTCCCTGACCGTGAATACTATTTGGACGATGAGAACGATCGATTTGTCGCACTACGCTCAGAACTCAAACAATATGTCTCCGACATGCTCAGTTTCGTGGGCCAAACGAATCCGAGTGCCGCTGCTTCGCAAATATTCAAACTGGAGACGGAGATTGCCAAGAACCATTGGTCAAAGACGGAAAACCGAGATCCCGTAAAAACCTACAATCAGGTCGAAGCCAAACAGCTAGTGACTCAAATGGCAGGGTTCCCGTGGGCGGCTTTTGCTGAGGCCGCAGGAGTGGGCGCCCAATCGAGTTTCGTGATCAGGCAGCCCAGCTTTATCGAAGCTTTTGGGAAGCTGTTTGCCGCCACCGATATTGAAGTGCTAAAGCTTTACCTCAAGTTCCACTTGATTGACCGCTACGCGTCGAGCCTATCGGAGGAGATCGAGAAACGTTCGTTCGATTTCCACAGCACGGCGGTGCGAGGAGTGGATCAACAGCGGCCGATGTGGAAAAGGGGAGTAGCCATTACCGGAGGAGCACTTGGTGAATTGGTCGGGCAACTTTACGTCGCAGAGCAATTTCAGCCCGAAGCCAAATCGAGGATGAAAGAGCTCGTTGGCAATTTAGAGCAAGCTTTTGCATCGAGAATTGAAACACGTGACTGGATGGGCGAGAACACAAAGAAAGAAGCCCTGAAGAAGCTTTCCATGTTCACCACTAAGATTGGCTATCCCGATCAATGGAAAGACTATGAAAACCTCTCGATTGACTCGGATATTCTGGCTACCAATATGATTGCGGCAGCCCGCTTTGAAACTCAACGTGAGCTCAATAAGCTTGGAGGTCCAATTGATCGCACCGAATGGCACATGACCCCGCAAACCGTTAATGCTTACTACAACCCCACGATGAATGAAATCGTCTTCCCGGCCGCAATCTTACAGCCTCCATTTTTCAACATGCTGGCGGACGATGCGGTGAATTACGGTGGAATCGGTGCTGTGATTGGACACGAATTGAGCCATGGATTTGACGATAAGGGCAGCAAATTTGATGGCCAAGGCAATTTACGTATGTGGTGGACAGAGCAAGACCGTCAAGAATTCGAGCGTCGTGCCAAAGGATTAGTGGACCAATACGGCAAGTATGAACCGATTGACGGAAACTTCGTCAACGGTGAGCTGACGCTTGGAGAAAACATTGGTGACCTCGGTGGACTGAGCGTTGCTTATGAGGCATACAGACTCTCACTCGGCGGTAAAGAAGCTCCCGTGATCGATGGCCTCACAGGCGACCAACGCTTCTTCCTCGGATGGGCGCAGATTTGGAGAAGACTCTACCGCGATCGTGAGCTCCTTGACCGGCTAATCACTGACCCGCATAGCCCAAGCGAATACCGGGCAAACGGAATTGTCAGGAACTTAGATGCCTGGTATGAGGCATTTGATATCACTGAAGAATCGGACCTGTACCTCAAGCCAGAGAATCGCGTTCGGATTTGGTAAGCACCAAATCGAAGCAGCGAAGTATTTCTGTGCCTGAAATATCTAAGTTGGACGAAAGAAAGCGAGAGATTTCTTTCGCCTTTTGTGTCATCATCAAGCGGATTGGACCGAACCTCTGCTCGATAGCACCGCCAAAGAGGATCGCAGCTACGGAGGCGCCGAGACGCCGTAGGCTGCAGCCACAGGGGGTTGGGGTCGTGCTATAATTTGGCGGTTTGATCGACTCGTCTTTTGCCAAGAAGGTTCACGACTCGGCGATGGCTTGCTTATGACCCATCTCAGACATCAGCCCGCGAGCGGGCCGAAGGCGTCCTCTTATCCAATCCTAAATATTTAAGTGCAGCTCAATGTCCAAGGACGCTTTTGAAACCGCTCGCCTATTCAGACAAAATATTAGCCGAGTGGTTCTTGGGAAGGATGAGTTGGTTCAAATGCTTGTGGTTTCGCTACTGGCCGGTGAACATCTTTTGCTTGAAGACGTGCCCGGGGTCGGAAAAACCCTCGCAGCGAAAGCCTTGGCGATGAGTATCCATGGAACGTTCGCGAGACTGCAGTTCACTCCTGATCTTCTGCCGAGTGATAT
>JAYYHM010000486.1:0-3803 GCA_036148415.1 Planctomycetota bacterium | reverse complement strand
TGCGCTCGTCTGTGATTGCGAGGAAGGATTCATCACTATCTATCGATAAACACTTGATATCAGGTAAGGGTATCGGACAAAACAGAGTTTCGGTCGACTTCTACCACGTTATCAGACTGAATAACCGTGGGTTCGTCTATGTAGACTGTTGACACCCTCTCCTTATCCGGCCCAGCCGGGGAATCTGCCGGATTACCCGAACGGAGCGAACCGGTAAATTGAGCCAATAATACCTGTGTGGTTTTCCTCTCGACCAGTTCAATAATCAGACTTCCAGACTTGCGTCTCTGGCTTATTTTCACTGGAGCTCCTTCTTTTCTCTCCCTTTGCTCCTTCCCTTCCCTGCTTTTTTTCTTTTTTCTTCTTTTTTTTCCCAGAATGTTCATACCGCAAACTTCCTCTTTTCCCCCTCTTTACTCCAGTCTACTTGTTTTGTCCGGTGGCTTATGGCAAACCAATGCTCGTCAAAATACCATTTCGACCGTAAAAAGCAGGATAAAAGATGCGGACCAAGCGGACTTTGGCTAGGCGGCGTGAGTTGAAAAGGCGGCTTCTGGTTGAGAATCTTGAATGTCGAAGGCTGCTTGCAGCCACTGACCTGGCTTCCATTTCAGGGCGTGTCTACGACGACTTTTCCAATGACGGCTATACACCGGGGGAGGAAATAGCAGGTGCGACTCTATCTCTGTATCGGGATAACGGCGATTCAAGCTTTCAAATTGCCAGTGACTCGCTCATCCAAACCACAGCCTCCTCCAGTTCAGGGCTGTACGATTTCTCCCGACTTACCGCTGGTGACTACTTTGTCGTTCAGCCTGCTCAGATGGTCGGTGGTACAACCTTGGTCGAGAAAATCTCGAGCCTTCTCACTGTTTCAGTAAACGCTGTAGAAGGACAGATTGTCGAAACCATCGATAATTTTGACCTAACGCAGCAGTCAGTTCTCGACAACACCAATGACGGTGTGCCCGTCACCAATGCCGTAGCTGCTCCAGAAGCTATTGGCGGAGAACGCGATCTCTTTGTGAATCTGACAAGCAATAACGGTGAGCTGTCTCTAAGTGTTGATGAACCCGCGCTGCCGAACCTGCTGCTCTTTGACAGCCGTTTCACGGGGGACGGAGTGCGTAAAATTTCTTGGGATGGAGTGGATGGAGATGGACTGAACTTAAATGACTCCGGGCTAGGCGGCATCGACCTTACCAACTCAGGACAAGCTTTAGGTTTGCAGTTACAAATGGGGGCAGATCTTTCAGGCGGTAATGCTGTGGTTAGGCTGTACAGCGATGATGGCGTCGCGAGTTCTGCCACTCGATACAGCACTGCAACCTTGGCTATTCCGCAAACGGGAGGAACGGTTCCTCTGCAGGCAGAGTTTCTTCCCTTTGCCCAATTCTCAGCCACGAGTGGTGGCGGGGTGAATCTAGAGTCCGTAGGAGCGATCGAGCTTGAGATTATTGGAGGACCCAATTACGACGGCGCTGCCGAAATTGTCGGAACAGCCGGCCAGACCGTCATCACTCAGGACTTTGCAAATCACAGGTCAGCGGATCTGAGTTTGTCACAAACCGTCAGTAATACCTCGCCATCGATCGGCGAGAACGTCACGTTCTCCGTGACGATCAGCAATGCGGGGCCAAACACCGCGACGAATGTTTCGGTACTCAACCAGATGCCCGCAGGTCTGACGCTACTTTCTTCCAATCCTTCTCTTGGATCTTTTAACGATGCGACTGGTTTTTGGAATGTCGGGACATTGATTCCTGGAGACACACCCGTGTTAACTCTGATCGCTCGAGTGGATGCGTTCGGTGCATTGGCTAACGTCTCGGAAATCAATGCTTCCAATCTGTTCGATCCTGATAGTACCCCTGGTAACCAAAATGATACCGAGGATGATCAGGCTTCCGCGGAAGTGCGTGCGCCGCAGATTGACCTTTCCATCAATCAGACCGTTGATAATTCGACCCCGTTTATTGAGGAGATCGTCCAGTTTTCAATCTTGCTGAGCAATGCAGGTCCGAGTGATGCAACGGGAGTGCAGGTGCGGGATGTCTTGCCCACCGGTCTCGACTATGTTTCGTCCTCTGCCTCTCTTGGAACCTACAACGAGGCTTCCGGAGTTTGGAACGTGGGCAGTCTCGCGAGTCAGCGTAGTGCAACCTTACAACTCCAGGCAAAACCTTCGGTTTCCGGAGTCTTTGTGAATACCGTTCAGGTGAACGACGCGGGGCAACCCGATATCGATTCCAATCCTGATAACAATGACTCAAGTGAAGATGATCAAGTATCCGTAACCCTGACCACACGGCGAATCGATCTTTCGCTCGACCAAACAGTAGATAACGCATCACCTAATGTTGGGGATACCGTTACGTTTAATTTGGTGGTTGCTAATTTAGGTCCGGATGATGCAACGGGCGTCTCGGTTCGGGATCAATTACCCAATGGACTGAGTTTTGTTTCTGCAAATTCTTCCCGTGGAGCTTATGATCCCACCACGGGCGTGTGGACGATCGGTGACATACCCAAGGACGGGTCAGAAACACTCGCCCTTCGCGTTTCCGTCACGTCAATGGACCCCTCCACCAACACCGCTGAAGTCATTGCCTCTCAACCGATTGATATTAACAGTACACCCGACAACGGCGATGAGCAGGAGAATGATCAAGCTTCGGTGACGGTAACACCAGCCATTTCGGATCTGTCGCTTACTCAGACCGCCGATAAGCTATTCCCGAACGTGGGGGAGAATGTCACTTTTACGATCGTCTTAATCAATGAGGGTCCTGACTCTGCAAGTAATGTTGTCGTGCGAGATGTTCTTCCTGCAGGCCTCCAGTTTGTAGGTTCGACCGCTTCACCCGGAACCACTTATGATGCGAGTACGGGGCTTTGGAGCGTGGGTTCTGTGGCCCCGGGAGTGACTCCATCGCTACAAATTGAAGCGAGCGTGGAGACTGCAGGGAGTAAAACCAACACCGCAGAAATTCTCTCGGTGGATCAGCATGATCCTGATAGCCAACCGGGCAATTCGCTTGCCAGTGAAGATGATCAGGCATCGAGTGTGATTACTCCTCCACTGAGTGATCTATCGATTGAAAAACAGATCGACAACAACCGACCCAAGATCGGTGATCCCATTCAATACACCGTGACAGTCAGCAATAACGGACCGAGTGACGCCACGGGAGTGACTGTGCTCGATGCCCTACCTGCTGGTGTCACCCTCAATAGCAGCACAGCCTCTGTGGGCAGCTACGATGTTAATTCGGGTGTTTGGACCATTGGTAGCGTGTTGAGTGGTCAATTGGTTGTTTTAACGATTGATGCAACAGTGACTTCAGCCGCTGCGGCAACTAACACAGCAGAGATCTTGACTGCTGATCAATATGATCCAGACAGTACCCCTGGTAACGGACTTGCTAGTGAAGATGATCAGGTCTCCGTGCAGTTCGCGCTTGCCTCCGCTGACCTTTCTGTGGTGAAAACGGTGGATCAGCCTGAGGTTAATGTTGGTGATCAAGTCAACTTCCAAATCGAGGTCACCAATGCCGGTCCCGATCCGGCAACAGGTCTGGTAGTGCAGGATTCATTACCTCTTGGGCTCGAATTCGTTTCTGCCATTCCTGCGAGTGGCACCTTCAATTCAGTGAGTGGGCTTTGGGAGATTGGAGGTCTCGCTGTTGACACCTCCACAACGCTTTCGATCGTAGCCAAGGCAATCGACCCAGGTGTATCGATCAACACGGCTCAGGTTCAACAAGTTGATCAGTTGGATCCAGATTCCTTACCCGGTAACC
>JAYYHM010000485.1:0-2541 GCA_036148415.1 Planctomycetota bacterium | reverse complement strand
TTCGAGAAAAGCTGAACACCAATAAATTCGGGACCTATGAACGCTCCACTCCTACTTGTCGCTGATGACTGTCGGACGATACGCGTCATTGCGCAGAGGTATCTAAATGCAATGGGATTCAGATGCGTGATTGTTGAAAACGGCATCCAAGCTCTTCAGGAGGCAACACGACAACGGTTCGACGCTTTGCTTCTCGACCTTCAGATGCCGGACATCGATGGGCAGGACGTTGTGAATTTGATTGGCAAATCAAAAGAACTGAATTGCAACACGCCCCATCTGTTCATCTCCTCCGAAAGTGACCTGGAACTCAATGAACGGGGAATAGCCATCGAATCCGTGATTCGTAAACCACTGGATCAGAATCAATTTCAAACAATTGTTCGTCGAGCCATAAAGTGCGTTAAGGAGGAGCAGCCATGTTGATTTCATCCAATTCAAACTCGGGAGATCTCTCTCAGAATTCAAGTGGGTCTGTATCGCGCAACACGGAGCAAGAACTAAAAACTCGCATCCAAGAATTCCATCAGAGGGTGAGTGACCAGCTCTCGCTGATTCATGAGGAACTTCAAAATATTCGAGCCAACTTACCGCAATCCCCGGTGAAGGAACACTCGAATTTGAAGCATGAGGTCGTGGCCTCGGATCTTTCCGTCTCGGGTCATACCAATATTGGTTCGCCACCTTCCAAGAGTCACCTTGAGCTTAGGAATCCAATTGAGTTCCTAAAGAGGAACACAACGGCTCCTTCAGAAAGTTCTACCGAAAACTCCGGCGGAGCAAGATAAAGCATGAGAAGCAGCTCTTTGATGTTGGGAGCAGACGAAACCTTGCTCAAAGAGTCTTCAAGAACGAAGACTCAACATTGCATCTTCCGATCCGGAGAACGATGGTATGCAGTACCGGCCTTCGAAATTCGCGAGATCTGTACATCCTCACGCTTAACCTCTGTTCCCTTTAGTAGTGGAGTACTGGGAGGGATATGTAACCAGCTAACCGAGTTCATCCCCATCTTTTCACTCGATCGGCTTCTCGATCCAGAATCGAACATGACCCAACACGCACAATCCTCCGTTCTTATTTTCACAGGCAAGCAACCCTGGGGAATCGAAATCACTGAGGTCACTTCGATAATCGCACTCGACGTGCTGGTGCCCCATGAGAACCGGGGAACGCAGGGACGCCATTGTTTCCTGTGGGGTACAGCAATCCATAACCAAAACGTGATCAATCTGATCTCCCTTGAACGGCTCCATTCAAAGGCGGGAGCCGACCTCACCCATTGGTGGGCGGAGAACCTCAGCGTCACTCCAGATGCAAAATCCTCGCAGCAAGGAACGGCGCAGTGAAGTTAAATACCTACTTCCTCCTACTCAATGGTGTCCAAGCGAGTTTGATCCTCACCACTGTGGCGATCACCGAATGGATGCCAAACACCGCAAAAGTCATCTGGCTCTCGGCGGTGTCTATCGTGTGCTTGGCCCTCTTTGCACTAATCGCAACCTCAAGATTGCGTAGAGGACTTCAACTGCTTGCGACGTCCGTAATCGAACATAACACTGACCTTAGCTCGAGCGTGGGAATAGACGAATTCGCAGCAATCGCTAGTCAACTAAGTCGACAAGCGGAACACTGGGAATCCATCTCTGAGAAAAATCGCGAACAGACACAGACTCTGCATGAAATACATGCTCTGATTTCAGATTCGAATTCCGATTCCATGCCATCCGGTGAACAAATTCAAAAACAACTCGCCTCACTGGCCAATACCCTTACCAAGCATCTTAATCGCTTCACCACCGCGGCCTCCAAGGTAGAGCTCATCTCTGAGCACCTGCACGAGAATACTGAATCTCAGGGTTGCGCTATTGTGAAAGCAAGTACCTATTTAGAGCAACTTTCTGATGTGATTGAAGCTATACACGGCAACGCGGATGGGGTCATCCAGAAAAATACGGATGCATTCCAATCGATGGAAGAGCTTATCACGAGTATCACCTGCGTAAAAAACGAATTAGACAACCTTGACGGTGCTAATCGATCCTCCGAAAGAAAACTCAGCGATCTGGGAGACCCAACGAGGCAAGCATCAGGAGTTGTCAAGGTAATCTCTGATCTTGCGACTAAGACCAACATGCTGGCGCTCAATGCGTCGATCGAATCCATCCGGGCGGGTGAGCAAGGTAGAGGCTTTGCTGTCGTTGCGACTGAAGTACGAAAACTTGCTGAACACGCGAGTGAGGCTGCACACGAAATTAACGTCTTGCTCGAGTTGATTGACATTACAGTGCAAGATGCCGTATCCAGCTTGAATTTGGATCGTGAACAACTTCAAATTCAGAAGCGGAACCTAAGCAAAATCTTGGAGATGCTTGGTGATTTTCTAGCTCAATCACAGTCTCCACAACGAACGATGGAACTTATCCGTGACCAAACGGGTAATCAGCTAACTCTGACGAATGAAATCCTCTCCGCCATTGAATTGATCTCCGAAGAAGCGAGAGACAATCGTCAACAATTGCAAGACGCAAACTGGACAGC